>DIDB01000217.1 GCA_002417905.1 Pseudomonadaceae bacterium UBA5811 | reverse complement strand
CTGTTGCTATTGCTAGTGGTTCTAGCGTTAGCGATATCGTGTCGTCCATTAACCAAAATGTCAGTGGTATTACCGCAGTCGCAAATGCTAGTGGTGGTATTACGCTCACATCGGATGCATCCTTCGCTGTGGGCAGTGGGGCTTCCGGCGGAAGTGATGTGGCAAGTGGAAAGCTGACAGAGTCTGCTTCTACAAGTGTGCAAGATCTGAGTATTACGACAGCTTCTGGGTCACAAGCAGCTATTCAGGTAATTGATGATGCGATGAGCATGGTGGATACCCAGCGGGCAGCCTTGGGTGCGGTGGAAAACCGGCTGGATAGCACGGTGTCCAACCTGCAGAGCATTTCGGAAAATGCCACCTCGTCACGCAGTACCATCCAGGATGCAGATTTTGCTGCGGAGACGGCCGAGATGACCAAACAGCAGACCTTGCAGTCGGCAGCCATTTCGGTGCTGGCCCAGGCCAACCAGCAGCCGTCCACAGTGCTGAAACTGCTGCAGTAAGCCTGCACGAGGTCTGGTAACAGGGGTAGGGAAGGCATGAGTGCTCATGTCTTCCTTTCTTTGTTGGAGCTCTTCGTGGAGGGATAAATGATGAGCTCAACCATTGCATCGATCAGCCATATTCCGGCTGCAGTGCAGGCATCCAGAAGTCGGGGTGATAGCACTGCGGCCACAGGGAGCAGTCAAGCTCCACCGGGCCAGCAGCCGGCTGATCCGGCTTCCCTGCCCGCTGACCGTAAAACACTGGATCAGGCACTGGGCAGCATTCGTGAAACACTGCAGAGCATTCACCGCAATCTGGAGTTCTCGGTCGATGAAAGCTCCGGGTTGACTGTAGTTAAGGTGATCGACAGCAGCACAGGCGATGTTATCCGGCAGATTCCCTCAGAGATTACGGTAAAGCTGGCGGAAAGCCTGAAAGAGGCGAACAGCCTGCTATTTACCGAGCAGGCCTGAAAGGGCTGCGCTCTATTCTGGAGGAAGCGCTTATGTCATCTGTTACTTCAACCGCCAGCAGCTCCAGCTCAGGCAAGATTATCTCGACGGGGCTGGGAACGGGATTAGATATTGATTCCATTGTCAGTTCACTGGTTTCTGCCCAGACCAGTGCCAAGCAGACCCAGATCACCAATCTGAAAACGTCGGAAACCACCCAGCTTTCTGCAGTAGGCCAGCTGAAAAGCGCATTGTCCACTTTTCAGCTGGCTGTCGCTACTTTGAACAATGCCGATTCATTTGCCGGCCTGGCGGCTAGTTCATCGGATGATACCAGGGCTACTGCTACCATCAGCTCAGGTGCTACGGCAGGGACTTACAGCCTGGATGTAACCTCATTGGCCAGTTCATCCAAAGTGGCTACCCAGTACGTGGATTCTTCGGCCAGCTTCGGTAGTGGTAGCCTTGTATTGAGTCAGGGCAGCAAGAGTTACACCATCAGCGTCAAAGATGGCGCCAGCCTGTCGGATATTCGTAACAGCATTAATAGCCAGACCGGCAGTACAGGTATTTCTGCCAATATCGTGACGGATGATACCGGCTCCCGGCTGGTGCTGAGCTCTTCCACCACGGGTGCGGGTACAGATATCAGTGTCACGGCTTCCGGTGACAGCAGCCTGTCCAGCCTGGCGATTGACGGTTCAGCTGCTTACTCCTCCAGCACGGGGGGGTATCTGAGCAAAAGTGCTGACGCCAGCTTTACCCTGGACGGGTTGAGTATGACCAGTGCCAGCAATACACTCAGCAATGCAGTATCGGGGGTGAATTTTACCCTGACGGATACGGGTGCTTCGACCATTACTGTAGGCACCAATAGCGATACGCTAAAGACCAATATCCAGACTTTTGTCGATGCCTATAACACGCTGATGTCCTCAGTCAGCGACCTGACCAGCATCAGCACGACGACCAATGAAGATGGCACCACCAGCACTACAGCTGCTGCACTGTCCAGTGATGCGATGACTCGCAGTCTGTTGAATAATCTGCAGGATCAGCTGGTCAAGTCATTTTCCGGGAATGGCTCCCTGTCAAGCCTTGCCCAGCTGGGCATTACCAGCACTACCAGTGGCACCCTTGAGGTGGATAGCAGCAAGCTGGGGAATGCCATTGAGACCTATGGCAGCAGTCTGGCTGGATTTTTCACCGGAAAAAGCGGTTTTCTGGGCAGCGTTTACAACGCAGTAGACACTTATACTAAAACCGATGGTCTGCTGGACCAGCAGACTGACTCCATCAACTCCACCCTGGATAGCCTGACTACCCAGCAAAGCGCACTGAATACCCGGATATCCAAACTGACTACAACGCTGTATGCCAAATACAACGCGATGGATACTCTGGTTGCCCAGCTGAACTCTACCAGCAGCAGCGTCCTGACTACCCTGAACGTACTGAACAAAAATAGCAGCAGTAGCAGTTAAGGCAGCACTCTGGAAGGAGCTGTATGCGGTGTGGTTATGGTACAGGTGTGCGTGCATCGGCTGGCTGGTTTCTGGATAGTGTTGAATTGCATTCTGATAGTGCGGCCCGTGTAAAGCATGGCCTGTCAGACAGTCTGTCATTGCATGGCACGTTACCCTTTACTAGAATGCTGCCCCTTGCCTTGGAGGCAGGCTTCTGGTCCGCCTTTTAAATAAGGACAAAACCTTCTCTCCTTGCCTGACCGCTCTGGTTGGCAGGCTGCAATCCGTAAGGAGCTTTCATGCGTCATTATGAAGTGATTTTTCTGGTCCACCCGGATCAGAGCGAGCAGGTCGGTGGCATGGTCGAGCGCTATACCCGGCTGATCGAAGAAGACGGTGGCAAGGTACACCGTCTGGAAGACTGGGGCCGTCGCCAGCTGGCCTATGCCATCAACAATGTGCACAAGGCCCACTATGTGCTGATGAACATTGAGTGTAGCGACAGGGTGATGGCCGAGCTGGAAGACAACTTCCGTTACAACGATGCCGTGATCCGCAAGCTGGTCCTGCGCCGTGATGAAGCCGTCACGGGTCCTTCGGAGATGCTCAAGGCTGAAGAAAACCGCAGTGAGCGCCGTGAGCGCCGTGAGCGTCCGGACAGCGCCGACGACATCCATGATGGCGCCGACCAGGACAGCGCTGACGAATAACCCACTGTTTCTGCTTTGAGGATCTGACCCATGGCCCGTTTTTTCCGCCGTCGCAAGTACTGCCGCTTTACTGCCGAAGGGATCAAGGAAATTGATTTCAAGGACCTGAATACCCTGAAGGCTTACATCTCCGAGACTGGCAAGATTGTTCCCAGCCGGATTACCGGAACCAAAGCCAAATATCAGCGTCAGCTGGCCACCGCCATCAAGCGTGCCCGCTATCTGGCCCTGCTGCCTTATACCGACAGCCACGGCCATTGACCGGCTCCGCCTGGTCCGTCAGAGGATAAGCCCCGGTGCGCTTCCTGGCCGAATTCATCATGCGCGGTCGCCTGCAGGCCATTGTAGTGGTCGTCGCTGCGGCGGCCATTCCCATGCTGTCCTGGCTGGCGGCAGCAGCCAGCAGCCTGGTGCTGCTGCGCCGTGGCCTGCGGGATGGACTGGGGGTCGCTGTCTGGGCGCTGCTGCCGGCCGTGGTCTGGTGGCTGCTGGGGGATCCCCGGGGGCTGCTGGTGATTCTGGGCGGCCAGCTGCTGGCACTGGTGCTGCGGGGCAGCGTGTCCTGGCAGGCCGTTCTGCTATGCAGTGTCGGGCTGGGTGGGCTGTATGTGCTGGTGATTGAGCAGATGTTTGGCCAGTCCATCCAGCTGCTGGTGGCCGAGGTGCAGAGACTGTTGCCCACGGCCCTGCCAGAGGTCTGGAACGGGATGGATGCGCAGCAGCAGCTGCAGTTGATGGCGGTGTTTGCCTCGGTGATGACCGGGCTGATTGCAGCCCTGCTGCAGGGGCTGGCCCTGCTGGCCCTGATGCTGGGCCGGTACTGGCAGGCCCTGCTGTATAACCCGGGCGGCTTTGGCCGGGAGTTCCGGGCCCTGCGCCTGTCCCCTCCGCTGGCCATTATGCTGCTGGCGGTGGTGCTGATGGCGCCGGGTCTGGGCGCGCCGGCTGCGTTGCTGATGCCCCTGTGCAGTGTACCGCTGGTGTTTGCCAGTCTGGCCCTGGTGCATGGCCTGGCCGCCCGGCAGCAGCTGGCCCGTTTCTGGGTGGTCGGGCTGTATGTCGGCCTGGTGCTGTTTCTGCAGTTTATTTATCCGCTGCTGGCCATTCTGGCGGTTGTTGACAGTGTGTTCGATTTCCGTGGCCGTGCCCCGCAGGTGCAGGGCGAGGGCCCCACGGATGGCGAAGGTTGAATTTTAAGAGGTAATACCGAATGGAAATCATTCTGCTGGAAAAGATCACCAATCTGGGTAACCTGGGTGACAAGGTAAACGTCAAAAGCGGCTATGCCCGTAACTATCTGTTGCCCCAGGCCAAGGCCACCATGGCCACGGCTGAAAATGTCGCGGCCTTTGAGGCCCGCCGGGCCGAGCTGGAAAAACTGGCGGCCGAGAAGAGAGCCTATGCGGAATCCCGCGCTGCCCAGCTGTCCGAGCTGGAAGTGACCCTGACTGCAGTGGCAGGTGACGAAGGCAAGCTGTTCGGCTCCATTGGCACGGCGGATATTGCTGAAGCTCTGACCGCCTCCGGCGTGGAAGTGGCCAAGAGCGAAGTGCGGTTGCCCAACGGCACCATCCGTCAGGTGGGTGAATACGATGTTTCCGTTCACCTGCACTCTGACGTGGAAGCTGTGGTCAAGCTGATCGTCGCTGCGGCCTGACCGGCCCGGTGGCCAGCCTCCGGCTGGCACAGGAAGGCACGCTATTGCCGGTAGCGTGCCTTTTGTTTTTTATGCGCCCAGGATGAATGCCCGTGAACGATAGCCAGAATAGCGTGCCATACGATTGGGATACCGCCAGCCTGAAAATTCCGCCGCACTCCATTGAGGCCGAGCAGGCGGTTCTGGGCGGACTGATGCTGGACAACGATTCATGGGAGCAGGTTGCCGACCAGGTGGACGACAGCGATTTTTATCGCCACGACCACCGGCTGATTTTCCGGGCGGCGGCCCGGCTGGCCGAGCGCCACCATCCCTTTGATGTGGTGACCCTGTCCGAGCAGCTGGACAAGGAAGGGCTGCTGTCCCAGGTGGGCGGGCTGGCCTATCTGGGCGAGCTGGCAAAAAATACGCCGTCGGTGGCCAATATCCGCGCCTATGCGCTGATCGTGCGGGAGCGGGCTACGTTGCGCCGGCTGATTTCTGCCAGCGGGCAGATTGCCGACAGTGCCTATTTTCCCCAGGGGCGCCAGGCGGATGAAATTCTGGATGAGGCCGAGCGCCAGGTCTTCCAGATTGCCGAGGCCCGCCCCAAGAGCGGTGGCCCGGTGGCCATCAATGACATCCTGGCCCGGACCATCGAGCGGATTGACTCGCTGTTCAACAGTCCGGGGGGGCTGACCGGGCTGTCCACCGGCTTTACCGACCTGGATGAGAAAACCACTGGTTTGCAGCCGGCGGATCTGGTGATTGTGGCCGGCCGGCCCTCCATGGGCAAAACCACCTTTGCCATGAATATCGTGGAAAATGCCGCGCTGCGCAGCGAGAAGGCGGTGCTGGTGTTTTCGCTGGAAATGCCCGCCGATGCCCTGGTGATGCGCATGCTGTCCTCGCTGGGCCGTATTGACCAGACCCGGGTGCGGACCGGACGGCTGGATGATGATGACTGGCCCCGGCTGACCTCGGCGGTCAACCTGCTCAACGAGCGCAAGCTGCTGATTGATGATACGGCGGGCATTTCCCCGGCGGAAATGCGCGCCCGGGCCCGGCGGGTGGTCCGCGAGCATGGCGAGCTGGGGCTGATTATGGTGGATTACCTGCAGCTGATGCGGATTCCCGGTTCGTCCGGGGATAACCGGACCAACGAAATTTCTGAAATTTCCCGGTCGCTCAAGGCGCTGGCCAAGGAATTCAACTGCCCGGTGGTGGCCCTGTCCCAGCTGAACCGCTCCCTGGAGCAGCGGCCCAACAAGCGGCCGGTCAACTCGGACCTGCGGGAGTCGGGGGCCATTGAACAGGACGCCGATATCATTATGTTTGTGTACCGGGAGGAAGTCTATCACCCGGAAACCGAGCACAAGGGCATTGCCGAAATCATTATTGGCAAGCAGCGGAATGGCCCTATTGGCACAGTACGGCTGGCCTTCCAGGGCAAGTACACCCGCTTTGACAACCTGGCGGCTGGCAGTTACCAGTTCGACGACGATTGACGGCCTTCCCGTTCTGGCCCGTGGGGCTTGCCGCGCACCGGGTCAATGCGGTGCTTTCTGTAGCACGACTTTCGTCTGTTCAATGATTCTTTTAAAGGATTCGCTGGTAGTCGCCCAGTCCAGTAGATCTACTTTCCAGGGAAGATCCGATTCGGACAGGTCATCACGCAAGGCGGCAAGGACATCCAGTGACAGGGGTTTTTCGGTGATGATGGCCAGATCCAGATCGGAGAACTTTCTGGCCTGCCACCTGGCGCGGGAGCCGAATGCCCATACCTCATATCGGGGAACGTGCTTTTGCAACAGATCACGCACAATCACCCAGTGTTCAGGCTGAAGATCAATCTTTGGCGGTCTCATGCAGAGGCTTTTTTCAGGCGCTGAAGCAGGTGTCTGGCTTCATCCAGAAAGTCAGGAATGGCACTGACCACGACCAGAGCAGCCTCCTCATCATAGGTGTGACTGGTTTTGGCGCGCATATCACGGTATTTGCGCCACTCAGGCCAACTGCCGGACAACAGGTTATGTTCATTACCTGTACGAATCAGGTCCTGAAAGCTCATCTCGGAGAATTCGGCAGGATTTGCTGCAGTAGCGGCCAGAAAACGCTTCAGCATTTTGTGGCTGATCTCATAAGTAAACTCGAACCGCTGAATCAGTCCATCCCGGATTTGAGTATCACTGATGTCCTGTTGATAGCGCGCCAGCCCTTCACTCAAACGGGTAACGGCTTTTTCCAGGGGGCTGAAATCAAGAGGTGCATCGATCATGTACCGCTGTCCTGTTCTCGTTGAATTGGGAATCCCCGTCCTTTAGGGCAGGGAGTAGTCAACCCAATGGGCTGGATAGATGGGGTGGTTTAGTACGGAGGGCTTTCGAGGTCGCCTTATAAGACCTGCTTGTATATCCCGCTGACATATCCATTGGCGCAGATACTATAGGATATACGTTTATATATCCCGTGAGGTGTGCCGTGGAACAAGGCGCTGTTTTTCAGAGCAATCGTAGTCAGGCCGTGAGACTGCCCAAGGCCGTCGCGCTTCCTGATGACGTGAAACGAGTCGATGTGGTCGCTGTGGGGCGCACCAGGATCATCACACCTGCCGGCCAATCCTGGGATAGCTGCTTCGATGGCGAAGGTGTTACCTCCGACTTCATGGTAGAGCGTGAAGAGCCAGCCGATCAGGACCGCGAGTCCTTCTGATGCTCAAGTTCATGCTCGATACCAATATCTGCATCTTCACCATCAGGAACCGTCCGCAAGAGGTGCGCGAGGCATTCCAGCGCCACTATGACCAGATGTGCATCAGCACCGTGACGCTGATGGAACTGATCTACGGCGCGGAGAAATCCTCTAACCCCGAGCGCAATCTTGCGGGCGTGGAAGGCTTTGCAGCTCGCCTGGAAGTGCTCAGGTACGACCAGGAGGCTGCCGCCCACACGGGCCAGCTCCGCGCTGAGCTGGCCCGCCTCGGCAAGCAGATCGGCCCATATGACCAGATGATTGCCGGGCACGCGCGCTCGCAGGGACTGATAGTCGTTACCAGCAGCCGCCGCGAGTTTGACCGTGTACCTGGCTTGAGAATTGAGGACTGGGTCGCCCTAATCACGCTATGAATGCGTTCGGTGCCGTTCCTTATACCCCTGCCGACCTGCGAATCAATTGAGGAAAATCCTGCTGCACACCACAGCCCTTGATTGGGCCTTGGGAAACCTGGAAGGAACATACCCGGAAAAGGATGATGGCCAGATCCTTGCCAGCAAAGGTCCGCCTGCAGGCGTATGATCAGCAGCCGGTCTGGCTGTGCGGAGAGTGTTCCATGCGACCGCTTGTCGCTTCAATCCATCTGGCGGCCCTGCGCCACAATTATCAGCGGGCCCGGCAGGCTGCGCCGGGCAGCCGGGTGTTTGCCGTGGTCAAGGCCAATGCGTATGGGCACGGAGTCAGTGAGGTGGTGACCGCACTGGCCGGGGCGGAGGGCTTCGCCGTGGCCTGTCTGGAGGAGGCACTCCAGGTCCGGGCACTACAGCCGGAGGCGCGCATCCTGCTGCTGGAGGGCTGCTTCTCGGCGGATGAATATGGGCTGGCGGCTGACCAGTCGCTGGATATTGTCCTGCAGCGCCCGGATCAGCTGGAGCTGCTGCACCAGGCCCGGCTGGTCCGGCCCCTGAATATCTGGCTCAAGCTGGATTCAGGCATGCACCGGCTTGGCTTTGCCCCGGATGCGCTGCGCCAGGTCTCTGCCCGGCTGCAGGGAATGGCGCAGGTGGCCAGTTTGAACCTGCTGAGCCACTTTGCCTGTGCCGATGAGCCGGGCCATCCGCTGACCACCCGGCAGCTGGCCTGTGTCGCCGGGTTGCAGGATCTGCCGTTTGCTGGTCGCTCGCTGGCCAATTCGGCCGCTGTGCTGGGCCTGCCAGAGGCGCATCTGGACTGGGTCCGGCCGGGCATCATGCTGTATGGTGCCGCGCCCTTTGCCGGTCAGCCGGCTGTGGTTTCCGGCCTGCAGCCGGTCATGGCGCTGACGGCGCAGCTGATTGCGGTGCGTGAGGTTGCCGCCGGGGAGTCCATCGGTTACGGCGCCAGCTGGATAGCCCGGCAGCCTTCGCGGATTGGTACGGTCAGTTGCGGCTATGCCGATGGCTATCCCCGTTCGGCACCTGCCGGAACGCCGGTGCTGGTTCGGGGCCAGCGGGTGCCGCTGGCCGGGCGGGTATCCATGGACATGCTGATGGTGGACCTGACCCCTCTTCCGGAGGCCCGGCCAGGGGATGCGGTGGAGCTGTGGGGGGGGGACTTGCCGGTGGACGAGGTGGCCCGGGCCTGTGGCACCATTGGTTATGAGCTGCTGACCCGGGTGACCGCCCGGGTTCCCCGTGATTACCGGGACTGAGTTCCGGTATTTTTTGCCCCGCTGCCCCAGGTTGCCTGCCATGTCTGCTGTAAAAGCCCTGTTCGACTATCCCAGATACTGGGCTGAATGCTTCGGCCCCGCGCCTTTCCTGCCGATGAGCCGTGCAGAAATGGCGCAGCTGGGCTGGGATTCCTGTGATGTGATCATCGTCACCGGGGATGCCTATGTGGATCATCCGTCGTTCGGCATGGCGATCATCGGCCGGCTGCTGGAGGACCAGGGATTCCGGGTTGGCATTATCAGCCAGCCAGACTGGCGCAGTCCGGAGGATTTCCGCCGGCTGGGTGCGCCCAACCTGTTTTTCGGGGTGGCGGCCGGCAATATGGATTCCATGATCAACCGTTACACCGCCGACCGGAAAATCCGTTCTGACGATGCCTATACCCCGGGTGGCCAGGCCGGCCGGCGGCCGGACCGGGCCAGTCTGGTGTACAGCCAGCGCTGCAAGGAGGCCTACAGCCAGGTACCGGTGATTCTCGGGGGCATCGAGGCTTCGTTGCGGCGCATTGCCCACTATGACCACTGGCAGGATCAGGTACGGCGCTCCATCCTGGTCGATGCCACTGCCGACCTGCTGCTGTATGGCAATGCCGAGCGGGCTGTGGTGGAGGTGGCCCACCGGCTGGCAGCTGGCGAGCCGGTCGCCTCGATTACGGATGTGCGGGGCACGGCCTTTATTCGCCAGGACAGCCCGGAAGGCTGGATGGAAATCGATTCGAGCCGGATTGACCGGCCCGGCCAGATTGACCGAGTGATCAATCCTTATGTGAATACCCGGGACCTGGAGCGTTGCGCTCTGGAGCCGCACCAGGGAGAGGGTGCCGGGTCTGGTGACGCTGCCGTGGCCAGTCCGGCTGGCCTGGCCTCACTGGAGCGCGAGCACACGGTGGTGCGGTTGCCGTCTTATGAAAAGGTCCGCAATGATCCGGTGCTCTATGCCCATGCCAGCCGGGTGCTGCACCAGGAGATCAATCCGGGCAATGGCCGGGCGCTGGTCCAGCGG
>DIDB01000222.1 GCA_002417905.1 Pseudomonadaceae bacterium UBA5811 | reverse complement strand
GATATTTGCTGAACCGCCGGCAGGCAACGGACCTGCAGGCGTTTTTCACGCAGACACTGCGTAAAGGAAAAAAGAATGGTACAGGTTAGATCGCCTCAGCCGGTCAATACCGATGGCAGCATCGACCTTGAGCGCTGGCTGGATCATGTGCAGGAAACCGTTTCCGGACTGGACCGTGCGGTACTGCGGGCGGCCTGTGAGTGTGCGCGCAGTGCCGACGAGCGCGTGCCCACGCCGGGTGGTTCGTGGGGGGACGGGGTGGCCGGTCATGTGATCGGTCTGGAAATTGCCGAAATACTGTCCAGCCTGAAACTGGACCAGGACAGTCTGGTGGCCGCCGTGCTGTACCGGGGCGTGCGCGAGGGCAAGATTGCACCGGAAACCGTGCGGGAGCGTTTCGGGCCTGTGGTGGCCAAGCTGATCGACGGGGTGCTGCGCATGGCGGCGATCAGCGCCAGCCTCAACCCCCGGGAGTCCCAGGTGCTGGGCACCCAGACCCAGGTGGAAAACCTGCGCAAGATGCTGGTGGCCATGGTTGATGATGTGCGGGTGGCCCTGATCAAGCTGGCCGAGCGGACCTGTGCCATCCGGGCGGTCAAAGGGGCCAGTGATGAGCGCCGCCGCCGGGTGGCCCGCGAAGTGTTCGATATTTATGCACCACTGGCTCACCGGCTGGGTATTGGCCATATCAAGTGGGAGCTGGAGGATGTGTCCTTCCGCTATCTGGAGCCCGAGCAGTACCGGCAGATTGCCCGGCTGCTGCACGAGCGCCGGGTGGACCGGGACCTTTATATCGACAAGGTGGTCCAGCAGCTGAAAGTCGCCCTGGAGACCAGCCACATCCGGGCCGAGGTCAAAGGCCGGGCCAAGCATATCTATTCCATCTGGCGCAAGATGCAGAAAAAGGGCCTGCAGTTCAGCCAGATCCATGATGTCCGGGCCGTCCGGGTCATGGTGCCGGAGGTGCGCGACTGTTACACCGCGCTGGGTATCGTGCATACCCTGTGGCGCCATGTGCCCCGGGAATTTGATGACTATATTGCCAACCCCAAGGAAAACGGCTACCGCTCCCTGCATACGGCGGTGATTGGCCCCGAGGGCAAAGTGCTGGAGGTACAGATCCGCACCCAGGAGATGCATGAGGAGGCCGAGCTGGGCGTCTGTGCCCACTGGCGCTACAAGGGGGCCGATGTCAGCAACGGCCCCTCCCACTATGAGGAAAAAATCTCCTGGCTGCGCCAGGTGCTGGAATGGCACGAGGAGCTGGGCGACATTGGCGGGCTGGCCGAGCAGCTGCGGGTCGATATTGAACCGGACCGGGTTTACGTCTTTACCCCGGATGGCCATGCCATTGACCTGCCCAAGGGGGCCACACCACTGGACTTTGCCTACCGGGTGCATACCGAGGTAGGGCATGGCTGCCGGGGTGCCAAGGTCAACGGCCGGATTGTGCCGCTGAACTACAGCCTGCAGACCGGTGAGCAGGTGGAAATCATTACCAGCAAGCAGGGCACGCCGAGCCGCGACTGGCTGAACCAGAACCTGGGTTATGTCACTACCTCCCGGGCCAGGGCCAAAATCGTGCACTGGTTCAAACTGCAGGCCCGGGACCAGAACGTGGCGGCTGGCAAGGTGATGCTGGAGCGGGAGCTGGCCCGGCTGGATATCCGTAATGTGGATTACGAGCGGCTGGCCGGGACCGCCAACCTGAAGACGGCTGAAGACCTGTTTGCCGCACTGGGCGCCGCTGATGTGCGGCTGTCCCATGTGGTCAATCTGGCCCAGCACCAGGCCGAGCCGGACCGTGATCCGCGGATGCCGGAGATCATCCCGCGCCGGCCGGGAGCCGCCCTGCTGCGGCCCGGCAAGCGGGATGACATCCAGATTCAGGGGGTGGGCAACCTGCTGACCCAGATGGCCCGCTGCTGCCAGCCGCTGCCGGGTGATCCCATCGTGGGCTATATCACCCAGGGGCGGGGAGTGACCATCCATCGCCAGGACTGCGCCAATGTACTGCAGCTCAGCAGCCGCGAGCCGGAGCGGATCATCCAGGTCAGCTGGGGGCCGGTGCCGGAGAAAACCTATCCGGTAGAGATCTTTATCCGGGCCTATGACCGGGCCGGGCTGCTGCGGGATATTTCCCAGATCCTGCTGAACGAGAAGATCAATGTGATTACGGTCAACACCCAGTCCAACAAGCAGGACAGTACGGCCAGCATGTCGCTGACCATCGAGATTCCCGGCCTTGAGGCCTTGGGACGGCTGCTGGGGCGGATTTCCCAGCTGCCCAATATCATCGAGGCCCGGCGCCAGCGCACCCTGGCCAGCTGAGTGGGGGATGCGGGCGGGCCCGGCGGCCCGGCCTTTACTTATGGATAATAAGCATTATCATTTGGTGCGCAATTATCCGGCAGGGGGCAGCGTGGGCCATCATTTCAGGACATCACCGGGCTGGCAGCGGAGCCTGAATATCGTGCTGCGCAGTCTGGCCGCTGTGCTGGGTGGCTACTTTTTTACCTATGCCTGCACGGCCGCGCTGGCCCGCCTGCTGCCGCTGGCCCGGCCCGATGCGGTGATGGTGGCGTCAGTGCCATCGTTTGCCCTGTACACCGCGGTGGCGGTCTGGGCCTTTGCCGCGCCTTCGGCCGCGCTGGCCTGGCTGCCGCTGGCCCTGGCCCTGCCGCTGGCGGCCATTGGGTTCTGGCCAACCTTTTTCGGTGCCGGGCTCTGATGGCATCCGGCCAGACGTTCACCCGGTCCATGGCCGGGCTGCATGGCTGGGCAGGCCTGCTGCCGGGCTGGCTGCTGTTTGCCATTTTTCTGACCGGCACCCTGACGGTTTTTGACCGGGAAATCAGCTGGTGGGCATCCCCGCAGCTGCAGGCAGTCACCCTGGATGCCGGGCAGGCCGCTACGCTGGCCCAGCGCTGGCTGGAACGGGAACAGCCGGAGGCCGCCGCCTGGGAGATCGGCCTGCCGGTGGCGCGTGCTCCGCTGCTGACCGTTTCGGCCGGGGATGGAAAAGGTCATCCGCCGCAGATTCTTGATCCGCAAAGCGGCCAGCTGGCGGGCCTGCGAAGCAGCGAACCGGGGCGCTTCCTGTTCCGTTTCCATTATTCCCTGCAATTGCCCCGGATGCCGGGTATCTGGATTGTCGGGCTGGCCGCCATGGCCATGCTGGTGGTGCTGGTCAGCGGGCTGGTCATCCACAAGCGGAGTTTCCGGGACTTTTTTACCTTCCGGCCGGTGGCCGGGCGGCGGGGCTGGCTGGATGGCCATAACGCCTGTTCCCTCCTGCCGCTGCCCTTTCATCCGCTGATGAACTCTACCGGCCTTGTGATTTTTGTGGTGGTCTATATGCCAGCCACTATCGAGGTGCTGTATGGCGGCGACCGGGAGGCACTGTTCCGCGAGGCCCGGCCGCTGGTCAGTGCGCCGGAACCGGCCCGCAGCACGGCTACGGCCCTGCAGCCGCTGTCAGTTTTTGTCCGGCAGGCCGAGCAGGTTTATGGCCGTGGCCAGGTGGCCGGGCTGCGGGTGGAGCGGCCAGGCCAGCCCGGCGCCCGGGTTGAGGTCCGGCCTGAATCTGGCTGGCAGCTGGCGCTGGGCCGGGGTGTGGGGACCATGACCTTTGATGCGGCCAGCGGTCAGGTGGTCCAGGCGGTGGCCCGGGCCAGCCCCGGTGTTTTGGCCCAGCAGGTGATGACTGGCCTGCATTTTGCCCAGTTTGGGGGTTACCCCATGCGCTGGCTGTACTTCCTGTGCGGGCTGGGCAGCTGTGTGATGATTGCCAGCGGGCTGGTGCTGTTTGTGCTGAAGCAGCGTCTGAAAGTGGCTGAATCCGGGCGGGGTCATGCTTTTCTGCGGCTGGCTGAAACCCTGAATCTGGCCGTGACCGGCGGGCTGCTGCTGGCCTGTGCCGGCCTGCTCTGGGCCAGCCGGCTGCTGCCGGCCGACGGGCTGGAGCCGGCATTCTGGGTGGTCTGGCTGCTGGCGCTGCTGCATGCGGCCTGGCGCTCGGCCCGGCCCCTGCAGGGCTGGCGCGAGCAGCTGGGGGGGCTGGCCCTGCTGGCCCTGGGTTTGCCGTTGCTGGAGCTGCTGACCCGTGGCGGGGTTGCACCTGACCGGGGGCGGCTGGTGCTGGGGCTGGGGGTGGCGCTGTGCGGGCTGCTGCTGCTTGTGCTGCGGCGGCGGCTGGCCCGTGTGGCGGAGGGGGCCTGATGGCTGAGGCTTTGCTGGCCGGGGTATTGCTCGCCTGGCTGGGCCTGCTGGCCCTGTGCCTGGGGCTGGAGCGCCATTACCGGCAGGTGCTGGGTGGTAGCGCTTCTCCGCTCCGCTTGCGCCTGCTGCGGCTGTCTGGCTGGCTGCTGTCCGGGCTGGCCCTGTATGCCTGCAGTCTGGTCTGGGGGCTGTCCATGGGGGTGGTCGCCTGGCTGGGGCTGCTGTCGCTCTGCGGATTGGCACTGGTGCTGCTGCTGCCGCTGGCGCCCCGGCTGGTTCTCGGCCGGCCGCTGCTGGGGGGTATGGGCTGGCTCCTGTTGCTGGTCCTGCGGCTCTGAGCATTCTGGCCAGGGTGTGTTGACCGGTCTGCCGGTAGTGCCCGGCCGGCCCCTGACGATATTCTCGAAAAGCATCGACCACCGGAGATCCTGTATGTACTCGCTTGATGACCTGCTGCAGCTTATGGCCCGCCTGCGTGATCCCGGTTGCGGCTGCCCCTGGGATCTTCGCCAGAACTACGCCAGTCTGGTGCCCCATACGCTGGAGGAGGCCTATGAGGTGGCAGATGCCATCAGCCGGGAGGATTTTGCCGATCTGGCCGGCGAGCTGGGTGACCTGCTGTTTCAGGTGGTCTATTACAGCCAGCTGGCCCGGGAGGATGGCCATTTCAGTTTTGCTGACGTGGTGGACGGGATTACCCGCAAGCTGATCCGGCGTCACCCCCATGTGTTTCCCACGGGCGAGCTGTCGGCTCCAGCCGGGGCTGCAGGTCTGGATGAGGCGCAGGTCAGGGCCGGCTGGGAGGCCATCAAGGCCGGGGAACGGGCCGCCCGGGCAGAGGATCAGGTGCCGTCATGGCTGGATGATGTTCCGCTGGCCCTGCCGGCCCTCTCCAGGGCCGCCCGGCTGCAAAAGCGGGCAGCCGGAGCCGGTTTTGACTGGCCGGATGCCCTGCCGGTGCTGGACAAGGTCCAGGAGGAGCTGGATGAAATCCTGGCTGCAGTGCGCAGTGCGGACCCGGCCGCCATTCAGGAGGAGGTGGGTGATCTGCTGTTTGTGACGGTCAACCTGGCCCGGCATCTTGAGCTGGACCCGGAAGTGGCCCTGCGTGGGGCCAATCACAAGTTTGAGCAGCGCTTCCGCTTTATGGAGCAGCGGCTGCGCGAAAGCGGGCAGGCCTTGCCTGAATGCAGCCTGGAGCAGCTGGATGCGTTGTGGGATCAGGCCAAGCTGGCCGAAAAAGGCCTGCTTCCTGCCGGAGAATAGCTCCAGGGGCTTGACTTGTGCGCCGGGCTTCCCAGACTGGCGGCCTGTGTTCCCTCTAACGGAAAGATCGCTCATGGGGCTCTCTCTTCGTGACCAGCTGCTGAAGGCTGGACTGGTCAATGAAAAGCAGGCCAAACAGGCCGGCAAGCAAAAGCAGAAACAGGAACGCCTGGAGCGCAAGGGCCAGGTTGAAAAGGATGATGCTCAGCGCCAGTCGGCCCTGCAGGCCATGGCTGACAAGGCGGAGCGGGACCGCGAGCTGAACCGCCAGCAGCAGGAAAAGGCCGAGCATAAGGCCCGGCTGGCCCAAGTCCGCCAGCTGGTTGAAACCAGCCGGCTGCCAAAGCTGTCCGGGGATGACTATTACAATTTTGTCGATGGCAAAAAGGTCAAGCGGATCGCTGTCAACCCGATGCTCCGGGAAAAGCTGTCCTGCGGCTCGCTGGCGATTGTCCGCCATGCGGGTGGCTACGAAATCATTCCGCGGGCAGCGGCCCTCAAGGTTCAGGAACGTGATGCACAGCGGGTACTGCTGCTCAATACGCCCACGGAGGTACCCGCCGGGGATGATCCCTATGCCGCTTACCAGATTCCGGATGACCTGATGTGGTAAGGCAGGTTATTTCCTGACCCAGCGGCCACCCTGCTGGATGTACTGGCCGGCAGGGGTCCGCGCGATGGCTTTCTGGCCGGCCAGGCTTTCGACCGCTTTCAGGCCAATCCCGTTCTGGCCGGCCACCCGCTGGTATTCCGCCTGGCGGGCCTGGTTGATCCGGGCCGCGACGGCGGCTGCCTGGCCCGAGGGCTGGACCACCCCCAGATAGCCATCGGGCTGCTCGCCCAGCTGGCCGCTGGCCTTGGCGCTGCCGAGGGCGGCGATGGCTTCTTCAAGGCTGATGGCGGCAGCTGGCAGGCTGAGGGCCAGTAGCAGTACGCCTGCACTCAGGGCTCGTTTCATAAGGCTCAGAACAGTCCGCTGTCTTTGTTGATGATACTGTCAAGTTCTTTGTCGACCCGGATATAGATCTCGTGTTCGATCTTGACGTTCAGGTTGATATTGATCGGCTTGTCCG
>DIDB01000200.1 GCA_002417905.1 Pseudomonadaceae bacterium UBA5811 | reverse complement strand
CAGGGCGGGCAGTGCTTCCGGAAAATGCAGTGGCAGCTGGCCGGCGGGAATGGCGTTGCGCCGGGCATTTTCAGCGGAGGCTTCCAGGGCCTGCGGATCAATGTCCGTGCCGATGGCTTCGCGGGCTCCCAGCAGCAGGGCTGCGATGGCCAGGATCCCGGAGCCACAGCCAAAATCCAGCACCTGGCTGCCGGTCAGCGGCTGGGCGTCCAGCCACTCCAGGCAGAGGGCCGTGGTGGGATGGGTGCCTGTGCCAAATGCCAGCCCGGGGTCCAGCTGCAGGTTGACAGCGGCCGGTTCCGGCGCCTGGTGCCAGCTGGGCACAATCCACAGGCGCTGGCCAAAACGCATGGGCTGGAAGTTGTCCATCCAGCTGCGCTCCCAGTCCTGGTCTTCCAGCGGCTCCAGCTGGTATTCCGGCAACTGGTCGCCAGCCTGCTGGCGCAGCCTGGCCAGCAGGGCCGTTTCATCCGTGTCGCCTTCAAACAGGGCCAGCAGATGGGTGTGCTGCCACAGGGGGGTGCTGCCTAGATCTGGTTCAAAAATTGGCTGGTCCCGGGCATCCATATAGGTGACGGATACGGCGCCAAGATCCAGCAGCAGGTCTTCACAGCTGCTGGCCTGTTCGGGGCGGATGGCCAGACGGAGTTGCAGCCAGGGCATGATGATCCTCGCACGGGGCCGTCCGGCGGCCCCTGAATGAAAAAGGCTGCCCGGGAAGGGGGCAGCCTCGGGCAGACAGCCGGGGTGACTTACTTCATCCCCAGCTTGTGTTCCAGATAATGGATGTTGACGCCACCCTCGCAGAAGCCGTTATCCCGGACCAGTTCCCGGTGTAGGGGTACGTTGGTCTTGATGCCATCGACCACGATTTCGTCCAGCGCATTGCGCATCCGTGCCAGGGCCTCATCCCGGTCCCCGCCATAGGCAATGATCTTGCCGATCAGCGAATCATAGTTCGGTGGTACCGCATAACCGCTGTACAGGTGCGAGTCCACCCGGATGCCGTTGCCGCCCGGGGCATGGAAGTGGTTGACCTTGCCAGGGCAGGGCATAAAGGTTTTCGGGTCTTCAGCGTTGATCCGGCATTCCAGGGCATGGCCCCGGATGACAACATCCTTCTGGCGGATGGACAGCTTCTGGCCGCTGGCAATACGCAGCATTTCCTTGACGATGTCGATGCCGGTGACCATTTCGGTCACCGGGTGCTCAACCTGGACCCGGGTGTTCATCTCGATGAAATAGAACTGGCCGTCTTCGTAAAGGAATTCGAACGTCCCGGCACCCCGGTAGCCGATCTCGATACAGGCCTCGACACAGCGCTGCAGCACTTCGGCCCGGGCCCTGGGGTCAATGCCGGGGGCCGGGGCTTCTTCCAGTACCTTCTGGTGACGGCGCTGCAGCGAGCAGTCCCGGTCGCCAAGGTGAATGGCATGTCCCTGGCCATCGGCCAGCACCTGGACCTCGACATGACGCGGATTGCCGAGGAATTTCTCCAGGTAGACTATAGAGTTGCCAAAGGCGGCCCCGGCCTCGGTACGGGTCAGCCGGGCCGACTTGATCAGGTCTTCCTCGGAATGGACCACCCGCATGCCCCGGCCACCGCCGCCGCCGGCCGCCTTGATGATGACCGGGTAGCCAACCTTGCGGGCAATGGCCAGCGCCTGCTTTTCGTTTTCCGGCAGGGGGCCGTCAGAGCCGGGCACTGTGGGGACTCCGGCTTTTTTCATGGCGTCCTTGGCTGAAACCTTGTCGCCCATCAGGCGGATCACATCAGCGGTCGGACCGATAAAGGTGAAGCCGGATTTCTCTACCTGTTCGGCGAAATCGGCATTTTCGGCCAGAAAGCCATAACCGGGGTGGATGGCGGTAGCACCCGTCACTTCGGCGGCGGCAATGATGGACGGAATATGCAGGTAGGAATGGCTGGCCTGGGCCGGGCCAATGCAGACCGATTCATCGGCCAGCGCCAGATGCATCAGCTCCCGGTCGGCAGTGGAATGCACCGCGACGGTCCTGATCCCCAGCTCCTTGCAGGCGCGCAGGATGCGCAGGGCAATTTCGCCACGGTTGGCGATCAGTACTTTTTCCAACATCGCTGGCTTCTCCGGAAATCAGACGATGGTGAACAGCGGCTGGTCAAATTCGACCGGCTGACCATTCTCCACAAGAACCGCCTCGATGGTGCCACTGGTTTCGGCTTCGATATGGTTCATCATCTTCATGGCTTCGACGATGCACAGGATATCGCCCTTCTTCACGCTCTTGCCCACCTCGGCGAAGGGGGCTGAAGTCGGGGAGGCGGCCCGGTAGAAGGTGCCCACCATGGGTGAGCGGACTACGGTGCCGTTCAGCCGGGGCTGGGCCGGGGCGCTTTCGGCCACCGCTGGCACGGGTGCTGCCACCGGGGCCGGGACGGCAGCCGGAATGCTGGCCGTGTAGAGCGGCTGGGGTGCGATGCCCTGCTTGCTGTGGCGGCTGATGCGGACCGATTCTTCGCCTTCGTGAATTTCAAGCTCGTCGATTCCGGACTCTTCCAGCAGTTCGATGAGTTTTTTGACTTTGCGGATATCCATGAGGCAGTGCTTCTCAGATTCAGTTAAGGGTCGTAGGTTGTGCCGCTGCGCAGCCGGCGTCAGATTCCGGGCCGGAGATCGGGCCATGCGGCGGGTGTAGCAGTGCAGCCTGACAGGCCGGTCAGTTTTCTCCACAGGTCCCGGGGCTGCAGCCCATGCTGGCGACAGGGACTGGAATCCGTGCCGGCAGCATGCTGGCCTGCCTGTATTCTCTGGCAGGCGGTAATCGTATTGGCCGGCTGTCCCGCCGGGTGGCCGGGCATTCCGCAGCATGCCGCAAAACGCCTGGCCATGAATGATCCTTGTGATTGCTCTGGAGGGCGCGCCCAAAATGAGCGGGTGAATATGCCCCATGCGGCTGGTGGCTGTCCAGTCATCGCAATCGGTGCAGATCACCGCCCATTGCCCGGCAGTTCCCGGCCAGTTTTATTGGGCCAGTTTCTGCAGGTGCCGGACAAAGGTACCGGCATCGACTTCGCCCACCAGCCGTGACTGTTTCAGCTCCCGGCCGTCCGGAGCCATGAACTGGATCGCCGGTGGACCAAACAGGCCCAGCCGGTCCAGCAGGGCCCGCTGTTCGGGGGTATTGGCGGTCATGTCAAAACGTACCAGCTGGTGGGGCTGCAGCCAGCCGAGCAGGCCGGGATTGGCGAAAATCTCTTTTTCCATGATCTTGCAGCTGATGCACCAGTCGGCATACCAGTCCAGGATCAGCAGCCGTTTTTCATGTTGTGCCCGGGCCTGCAGGGCTTCCAGGCCGGCGACAGAATCGATGGTCTGCCATTGTGGACGGCCTGCCGCAGGCGCCCGGTTCTCCGGAGCCGGTACGGCACCCAGTGCTTCCAGCGGATCCAGCGGGTTGCCATGTCCCTGCAGGGCCCCTGTCCAGGCGGCAATGGCATAGGTCAGCAGGCCGAGTCCCAGCAGCTGGGCCAGCTTCCGGGAAGCCGGTTTCGGAGTGAACTCCAGAGTCCCCAGAAACAGGGCGGTGCCACCGGCCAGCAGGCCCCACAGGGCGAGGGTCAGGGGCGCGGGCAGGAGGCGCTCCATCAGCCAGATGGCCACGCCCAGCAGCAGGATGCCAAACAGGTTGCGGACGGCCAGCAGCCAGGGTCCGCTTTTCGGCAGCAGTGCCTGGCCTCCGGCAGCCAGCAGGAGCATGGGCGTGCCCATGCCCAGGCCGAGAGCCAGCAGGCGCAGGCCGCCGCCCCAGGCATCACCGCTGCTGCTGATATACAGCAGGGCACCTGCCAGCGGGGCGGAAACACAGGGAGACACCAGCAGGCTGGACAGGGCACCCAGCAGGGCTGCTCCGCCCAGTGAGCCGCCCCGGGTCCGGCTGGCCAGCCGCTCCAGCGGCGCAGCCAGTTTCCCGGGCAGGCGCAGTTCAAAGGTGCCAAACATGGCCAGGGCAAAAGCTACGAAAAACAGGGCAAAAGGCCCCAGGATCCAGGGTGACTGCAGGCGGGCCTGCAGATTGAGCTCTGCACCGAACAGGCCCATGGCAGCGCCCAGCAGGGCAAAGATGCTGGCCATGGACAGCACGTAAGCCCCTGCCAATGCCAGACTGCGCCCGCCCCGCTGTTCGCCCTGCAGGACAATGCCGGACAGGATCGGCAGCATGGGCAGCACGCGGGGGGTGAATTCCAGACCCAGTCCGGCCAGACAAAATATGGACAGGGCCTGCCAGGACAGGGGTTCTGTTCCTGTCTGGACAGCGGTTACTGGTGCCGGGGCAGGGTCTGTTGTGGCCGTGGCGGCCGGTGGGGTATTGGCCAAACGGGGGGTTTC
>DIDB01000051.1:592-6754 GCA_002417905.1 Pseudomonadaceae bacterium UBA5811 | reverse complement strand
GAACCGGCCGCTGTCAACCTGCAGCTGGACCCCGGGCTGGCATTTGGCACAGGCACCCATCCCACCACGGCCCTCTGCCTGGAGTGGCTGGACGCCCAGCCGCTGACCGGCAGCCAGGTGCTGGATTTTGGCTGTGGCTCCGGGATCCTGGCCATCGCAGCCCTGCTGCTGGGAGCCCGCGAAGCCATCGGCACGGACATTGATCCGCAGGCCCTGGAAGCCTCGGCTGAAAATGCCCGGCGCAACGCCATTCCCGCCGGACAGCTGCAACTGCATTTTCCGGAAGCACTGCCCGCCCTGCAGGCCGATATCCTGGTGGCCAATATCCTGGCCGGACCACTGGTCAGCCTGGCGCCCCGGCTGGCAACCCTGGTCCGGCCCGGCGGCAGGCTGGCCCTGTCCGGCATTCTTGCCGAACAGGCCAGCGAGGTCCGGCAGGCCTACCAGCAGGATTTCATCCTGAATCCCACAACCTGCCTGGACGGCTGGGTACGTCTGGATGGTATCCGCCGCTGATCCGGCCCTGGTGAGCGAGCATGCCCAGAACCGATTACAACGCTGACCTGTCCGACTTTCTTGAACGCATGACGGCGGTCGTCACCTGCTGCCCGCACTGCCATACCCGGTTCCGGGTCAGTGAGGCCCAGCTGGCCATGGCCGGGGGACTGGTCCGCTGCGGCCAGTGCCTGACCGTCTTTAATGCCGGCGAGCAGACCCGGGACCCGCCGGCTGCACCGGAGGCTGCGCCCGCCCGTAGCCCGGAGCTGGATGACCAGGCCCTGTCGGCCCTGATCCAGGCCGAACAGCAGCAGGTACCCGTCCGGGAGCCCGCCGGCCCTGAGGCGCTTGCCGGGCCAGGAGACACACCGGAAAAAGTCCCTCAGGATGATCCGCCGCTGTCCAGCCCGCTTCCGGAACAGGAGATGGACCCCGGACCGGATGAGCCCGGTTTTACCGAATACCGGCCGGGCCGCTTTGCCATCGAGGATGACCTGTCCCTGGCCTGCCCGCTCCAGCCCCCGCCCGCCCGGGCCAGCCGCCGTCCGGCAGCCCGTACGGGCCTGCTGGTCGCTGGCCTTCTGCTGGGAACCGCGCTGGGCTACCTGCTGGCCAGCTGGAGCAGCCTGGCCAGGGATGAGCAGCTCCGCCCCTGGCTGGATGGCCTATGCAGCCTGGCGGGCTGCGAGCTGCCAGCCCCCGTTGACCTGGGCCGCCTGAAAAGCACCAACCTGGTCGTCCGCCGTCACCCGGACTTCAGCGGTGCGCTGGTGGCCGACGCCATCCTGTATAACCGGGCGCCGTTTGCCCAGCCATTTCCGGTTCTGGAGCTGCGCTTTACCGATGTCAACAGCCAGCCGGTCACCACCCGCCGCTACCGGCCGGCCGAATACCTGCCCGCCGGGCTGCAGCACCAGCTGATGCCCTCCCAGACCCCAGTCCATGTCCAGCTGGACATGCTGGATCCGGGTGAGCACGCCGTCAATTACAGCCTGGACTTTCTGCCCGCTCCCTGAGCTCCGTGCCAGAAGGCCAGCCCCGTCCTGTCGAGACCGCTCCCATGAAAATCCATTATCTGGTCACCAGCCTGGAAAGCGGCGGCGCCGAATTCGCCATGCCGCAAATCCTGCAAACCTTTCTGCGCCATGGCCATCAGGTGGAGCTTACCGCCTGTGAGCCCCGCGACATGATGGCGGCCCGGCGCCTTGAGGAAGCCGGCCTGCCCTACCGGGTCATGTTTGACCGGCGGCGCAGCAAACTGACCAACGTGCTGGGCTTTCTCCGGGTACTGCAGCAGACCGGCCGGCCGGATGTCATCTGGACCTCGCTCAGCCTGGCCACCTATGTGGGTCAGGCCGCTGGCCGGCTGACCGGTACTCCGGTGGTCAGCTGGAAGCACAGCGCCAGTGTCAAGCCCTACGTATACCGGACCCGCCAGCATATCCGGCTCTGGGTCGCCGACTGCGACGGCACCGCCCGCTTTCTGCGGGATGACATGCAGATTCCGCCTGGCCAGGTCATGACCTGGCCACTGTTTTCCTGTGCCATTACCCGGCATCAGCGGCCAGCATGGAACACGGGACGCTGTCTGCAGATTGGCAGCGTGGGCCGCCTGCATGAGGTCAAGAACTACCCTCTGCTGATCCAGGGCATTGCCCTGTTCCGCAGCCGCTATCCGCAATATGCCGGACAGGTGCGGCTAAGCATTCTGGGTGAGGGCCCGCAGCGGCTGGAGCTGGAAAGTCTGGTCTCCAGACTCGGGCTGGAAGCAGTGGTCGCACTGCCGGGTTATTCGGCCAACGTCCAGCACTTTCTGGCCGGGCTGGATGTCTACGCCCAGCCTTCCCGCTATGAGGGCATGTGCCTGGCCGTCCACGAAGCCATGGGCAGCGGACTGCCCGCCATGGCCACCGCTGTGGGTGAAATGGCCCGCAGCGTACAGGACGGCCGGACTGGCTTTATCCTGCGGGGTGACATTCCCCAGGCCGTCTGCGACACCCTGGCCCGGATCTTTGCCCGGCCCGGCTGCCTGACTGAATATGGCGCAGCGGCCCGGGCCCATATCCAGGCCCATTACAGTGCAGAAGCCTTTGACCGGGCCGGAGCCGCCATCCTGGAGCAGATCAGTCAGCGCATCCTGAAACGGCCCGGCTAATCCCGGCGGCGTAGCAGCCGGCCCAGCTCCACCAGCAGCCGGCGCGGTGAATGGCGCAGGATGCGCTTGGCATCAATCAGGGTCACCTCCCCGGCGGCTGACAGCGTGTGCAGGCCATCCTGATAATCGCCAAAGGCCGGGGTGGGCCCCAGACAAGCCTCCGCAACCAGCTCTGGCACACCGGAGAACGGCCAGGCAGTGCGCAGCAGCCGGATAGCCCCCCCATAGGTCTGCTGGCAGTCCTGGGCGGGCAGTACCAGCTGGCCATCCAGCAACTGGGGGGTGCCGCCCATCCGGCTGCCCCGGACATCCGGGCGGACCGGCTGCGCGGCAATGTCCTGCCAGGGGCCCAGCAGGCGGTCGGCTACGGCAATCTGCAGGGTCCGGGTCCGGCCACCCGCTGCCGGCGGGGTATAGAACATCCACCAGCGGCCATCCACCTGCAGTGGCGAGGCATCAATCGCCGCGCAGGGGAAATCAAAGCCGGGCACCGCCTCCCATTGCCAGGGGAACTGCCGGGCCCGGTACAGGCTCAGGCGGCCTGATTTATAGCCCTCGGGCAGCATCCAGATCTCACCCTCTGCCGCAAAGACCACCGGGTAGGACAGATGCCAAGGCTCCTCCAGCACGACCCGCTGCTCCAGTACGGCAAACTGGCTGTCCAGCACCAGCACCTTGATCCGTCCCTTGCGGGTCCGGTAATCGTAATGCTCGGCAAACACATGGAGATGGCCGTCATGCCAGAAACCGAAAGGATCCGCCAGAAAACACAGGGAAGGCTCCTCCGGCAGCCAGTGCAGCGGAAAAGGCGCCAGTGAGCCGGCCGCCATAATCTGCGCCAGTGGCGCCTGCACAATGCCACAGCGCCAGATATCAGTCTCGCGGATACCCATCAGTTGATCCCTGCCCGGTCAAAAGCCGCACCTAGTAACATGCCCCGGCCAGGGATACAACCGGATCCGGACACCGGGAACACCCGGCCCCTGGCGGGGCGGATTTTCTGGCCATTCACTGATCCAGATCCGGCAGGCCAGCCGGAGGCCATCAATAATGGCTGCCGATATCCAGCTTTATCTGGCCTGCAGGAGCAGGTATGATTCCTACCCTTTTTTTTCAGCCTCCGATCTGCCTGTAATGGCCCGGCACAGGGAATTTTCATGTCCAGGGTATGCATCGGCCCCCACACACTGTCCAGCCCGCTGATTCTGGCCCCGATGGCTGGCGTGACCGACCGGCCTTTCCGTCAGCTGTGCCTGCGGCTGGGTGCCGGAATGACCGTCTCGGAAATGCTGACCAGCGAGGTCCGGCTATGGAACAGCCGCAAGTCCATGCTGCGCCTGTGCCATGCGGATGATCCGGAGCCCCGTGCCGTGCAGATTGCCGGCAGCGATCCGGAGCAGCTGGCCGAGTCGGCCCGGCGCAATGTGGCACTGGGCGCCCAGATCGTGGATATCAATATGGGCTGCCCGGCCAGAAAGGTCTGCAGCCGGCAGGCCGGTTCGGCACTGTTGCGGGATGAAGCACTGGTGGGGCGGATCCTGGAACGGGTGGTTGCCGCCGTAACGGTTCCGGTCACCCTGAAGATCCGTACCGGCTGGGATCAGCAGCAGCGCAATGCCCTGAACATTGCCCGGATTGCCGAGCAGGCGGGTATTGCAGCCCTGGCCATCCATGGCCGGACCCGGGCTGACCAGTTCAGTGGTGAGGCGGAATACCACACCATTGCCGAGGTCAAAAGCCGGGTGAGCCTGCCAGTATTTGCCAACGGGGATATCGACAGTCCGCAAAAGGCCCGCCAGGTGCTGGAGCAGACCGGAGCGGATGCCCTGATGATTGGCCGGGCCGCCCAGGGGCGGCCATGGATCTTCCGCGAAATCAGCCACTACCTGGCCACCGGGGAGTTACTGCCCGCCCCGACGCCCGCCGAAACCGGCCGGATCCTGCAGGAACACCTGGAAGGCCTGTACCAGACTTATGGGGAAGAACAGGGCGTACGCGTTGCCCGCAAGCATGTCGGCTGGTATCTGGCCAGCGCTGACCGGGGCCGGGCCTTCCGCCAGGCCTTTAACCAGCTGGACAGCAGCCGGAGCCAGCTGGACTGCCTGGAGCATTTTTTCCGTACGGCCTGCACGGCGGGCCGCACTTCAGACCACAGGGAGGCCGCCGCCTGAAAATGACCGACTTTTCAATGACTGGAAGCGTATCAGTGAGCGACAATGCCGATCTCAAGCAGCATCTGAATACGTCCTGCGAAGCAGGCCAGACCCTGCGCCACAGTGTGGAACAGGCCCTGCGCAATTATTTTGCCCATCTGGAGGGCGCGGAAGTGACCGATGTTTACCAGATGGTCCTGTCTGAAATTGAAGCGCCCCTTCTGGAGACCGTCATGGCCCATGTCCGGGGCAACCAGACCCGCGCCTCCGAACTGCTGGGGCTGAACCGGGGGACCCTGCGCAAAAAACTCAAGCAGTACGACCTGCTCTGACTCCCGCCAGGCCCGGGGCTGCCTCCCGTCCTGTATTTCGCAATACCCAACCCTGATGGACCTGATATGACCGACCAGCTCACCCGCCTTCCCGTTCGCCGGGCCCTGATCAGCGTTTCCGACAAAACCGGTATTCTTGAGTTTGCCCGGGCCCTGAGCGGTCTCGGCGTGGAAATTCTCTCCACCGGAGGCACGTTCCGGCTGCTGCGTGAAAACGGTATTCCGGCCATTGAAGTGGCGGATCACACCGGCTTTCCGGAAATGATGGATGGCCGGGTCAAGACCCTGCACCCGAAAATCCATGGCGGTATCCTCGGCCGGCGTGGCCAGGATGACAGCGTCATGGCCGGACACGGCATTGCCCCGATTGACCTGGTCGCGGTCAACCTCTACCCCTTCGCCGCCACGGTAGCCCGGCCAGACTGCAGCCTGGCCGAAGCCATCGAAAACATCGATATTGGCGGACCGACCATGGTGCGCAGCGCGGCCAAAAACCACAAAGACGTGGCCATCGTGGTCAACTGCACCGACTATGACGGCATTCTTGAAGCCCTGAAAGCCGGAGGCCTGACCTACGCGCAGCGCTTTGATCTGGCCCTGAAAGCCTTCGAGCACACGGCAGCCTATGACGGCATGATCGCCAACTACCTGGGCAGCATCGACCAGCAGGCTGAGCCCCTGTCCACCGGGAACCGCCTGCCATTCCCGCGCACGTTCAACACCCAGTTCATCAAGGTGCAGGACATGCGCTACGGGGAAAATCCCCATCAGGCCGCTGCGTTTTACGCAGAAGCCACGCCGCTGGAAGCCTGCGTGGCCACCGCCCGGCAGCTGCAGGGCAAAGCGCTGTCCTATAACAATGTGGCTGATACCGATGCCGCCCTGGAATGTGTCAAAAGCTTCTGCAAGCCGGCCTGCGTGATTGTCAAACATGCCAACCCCTGCGGTGTGGCTGTTGCCCCGACGCTGTCCGCTGCGTGGGACCAGGCTCTGAAGTGTGACCCGGTTTCGGCTTTTGGCGGTA
>DIDB01000051.1:0-534 GCA_002417905.1 Pseudomonadaceae bacterium UBA5811 | reverse complement strand
GCCAGTTTGTGGAGGTCATCATTGCCCCGAAAATTTCCGGAGCAGCCCGGGATGCCGTGGCCAGCAAGGCCAATGTCCGGCTGCTGGAGTGCGGTGAATGGACCCCGGAACGCCAGCCGGGCTGGGACTTCAAGCGAGTCAACGGCGGGCTGCTGGTGCAGGAACGCGACAGCGGCATGATCGGCGTGGATGACCTGAAAATTGTCACCCGCCGCGCCCCGGGTGAACAGGAGCTCCAGGACCTGATCTTTGCCTGGAAGGTAGCCAAGTTCGTCAAGTCCAATGCCATCGTCTATGCCCGTAACCGCCAGACCGTCGGGGTCGGGGCCGGCCAGATGAGCCGGGTCAACTCGGCCCGGATTGCCGCCATCAAGGCCGAGCATGCCGGACTGGCCGTACAGGGGGCCGTCATGGCCTCTGATGCCTTTTTCCCTTTCCGTGATGGCATTGATAATGCCGCCCGGTCCGGAATCAGGGCCGTCATCCAGCCCGGTGGCTCCATGCGGGATGCTGAAGTCATCGCCGCCGCCGACA
>DIDB01000157.1 GCA_002417905.1 Pseudomonadaceae bacterium UBA5811 | reverse complement strand
ACCCCATGGCCGGGCCAGGCGCCGCAGATTGTGGAAAACCAGGTCACCTATCCCTTGACCACCACCATGCTGTCGGTGCCGGGCGCCCGCACGGTACGGGGTTATTCCTTCTTTGGTGACAGCTATGTGTATGTGCTGTTCGAGGAGGGCACCGACCTGTACTGGGCGCGCTCCCGGGTGCTGGAGTATCTGGGCCAGGTCCAGGGCCGGCTGCCGCAGGGCGTAACCCCGGCGCTGGGGCCGGATGCCACCGGGGTCGGCTGGATTTTCCAGTACGCGCTGGTGGACCGTACCGGGCAGCATGACCTGTCCCGGCTCCGCTCGCTGCAGGACTGGTTTTTGCGCTATGAGCTGAAAACCCTGCCCAATGTGGCCGAAGTAGCGGCTATTGGCGGCATGGTGCGCCAGTACCAGGTGGTGCTGGACCCGATGAAAATGGCCAGTTTCGGTATCACCCAGCAGCAGGTGGCCAGGGCCATCCGGGGGGCCAACCAGGAAACGGGCGGCAGTGTGGTGGAGCTGGCCGAAGCGGAGTATATGGTGCGCGCTTCGGGCTATCTGCAGACGCTGCAGGACTTCCGCGATATTCCTCTGCGGCTGGATGCGGGCGGGGTGCCGGTAACGCTGGGCCAGGTGGCCCGGATCCGGCTGGGGCCTGAGATGCGCCGGGGCATTGCCGAGCTGGACGGAGAGGGCGAGGTGGCCGGTGGCGTGGTGATCCTGCGCAGCGGCAAAAATGCCCGGGAAACCCTTGGCGCGGTCCACGAGCGCCTGGCCCGTCTGCAGCACAGCCTGCCGGCGGGTGTGGAGGTGGTGACGGTCTACGACCGGGGCACCCTGATCGATAAGGCGGTGGATAACCTCAGTCACAAGCTGGCCGAGGAATTTGTGGTGGTGGCGCTGGTCTGTGCGGCCTTTCTCTGGCACCTGCGCTCGTCGCTGGTGGCGATAGTGTCGCTGCCGGTGGGAGTGCTGCTGGCTTTTATCGTCATGCAGCGCCAGGGGATCAATGCCAACATCATGTCGCTGGGCGGCATTGCCATTGCGGTGGGTGCGATGGTGGACGCGGCGCTGGTGATGATCGAAAACGCCCACAAGCATGCCGAGGCCTGGCAGATCCGCCATCCGGGGCTTCGGCTGCAGGGTCAGGCCCACTGGCAGGTGATGGTGGAAGCCGCCATTGAGGTCGGGCCGGCACTGTTTTTCAGCCTGCTGGTGATTACCCTGTCCTTTGTGCCGGTGTTTACCCTGGAGGCCCAGGAGGGCCGGCTGTTCGGGCCGCTGGCCTTTACCAAGACCTGGTCCATGGCTGCGGCCGCAGCCCTGTCGGTAACCCTGGTGCCGGTACTGATGGGGTACTGGATTCGCGGGCCGATTCCCGAAGAACAGCGCAATCCGCTGAACCGCCTGCTGGTCCGGCTGTACCGGCCTGCGCTGGACCGGGTGCTGCACTGGCCCCGTCTGACGCTCGGGCTGGCCCTGCTATTGCTGCTGACCACGCTCTGGCCGGTCAGCCGGCTGGGGGGCGAGTTCCTGCCGCCGCTGGATGAGGGCGATCTGCTGTATATGCCCACCGCCCTGCCCGGACTGTCGGCCCGCAAGGCGGCCGAGCTGCTGCAGCAGACTGACCGGCTGATCCGGACGGTGCCGGAGGTAGCAACCGTTTTTGGCAAGGCGGGCCGGGCGGAAACCGCCACGGACCCGGCACCGCTGGAAATGTTTGAGACGACCATCCAGTTCCGGCCCCGGGCGCAGTGGCGGCCGGGGATGACCATGGAGCGGCTGGTCGAGGAGCTGGACCGGACCGTCCGGGTTCCCGGGCTGGCCAACCTGTGGATTCCGCCCATCCGCAACCGGATCGATATGCTGGCTACCGGAATCAAAAGTCCGGTGGGGATCAAGGTGGCAGGTGACGATCTGGCCCGGATTGATGCGGTAGCCCGCCAGGTGGAGCAGATTGCCCGTACGGTGCCCGGGGTTTCGTCAGCGCTGGCCGAGCGGCTGGGCGGTGGCCGCTATCTTGATGTGGTTATCGACCGTCAGGCGGCAGCCCGTTATGGCCTGAATATCGATGAGGTCCAGGCGGTGGTGGCCGGTGCGGTCGGTGGCCAGAAGATCGGCGAAACGGTCGAAGGCTTGGCCCGCTATCCGGTCAGCCTGCGCTATGGCCGGGACTGGCGGGACTCACCGGAAGCCTTGCGCCAGTTGCCCATCTATACCTCGCAGGGCAGCCAGATCACCCTGGGGACGCTGGCCAGGATCCGCATCACGGAGGGGCCGCCGATGCTGAAAAGCGAGAATGCCCGGCTGGCCGGCTATGTCTATATCGATGTGCGGGGCCGGGATCTGTCCTCGGTGGTGGCCGATCTGCGCCAGGCCCTCCAGGCGGGTATCCCCCTGGAGCCGGGCATCAGCCTGAGCTATGCCGGCCAGTTTGAGTTTATGGAGCGGGCCTCGGCCCGTCTCCAGCTGGTCATTCCGGCCACCCTGCTGATTATTCTGGTCCTGCTGTACCTGACCTTTGGTTCATTCCGGGATGCCCTGCTGATCATGGGGACGCTGCCTTTTGCCCTGACCGGCGGGATCTGGTTCCTGTATCTGCTGGGCTATCACCTGTCGGTGGCCACCGGGGTGGGGTTTATCGCCCTGGCCGGGGTGGCCGCTGAATTTGGTGTGATCATGCTGCTGTATCTGCGCAATGCCTGGGCTGAACAGCGGGCCCATGGTCCGGGCAATGAAGCGGCCCTGCTGGCAGCCATCCGTCAGGGTGCGGTCCAGCGGGTCCGGCCCAAGGCCATGACGGTGGCCACTATTGTGGCCGGTCTGCTGCCGGTCCTGCTGGCCAGCGGCACCGGCAGCGAGATCATGAGCCGGATTGCTGCGCCGATGGTTGGAGGCATGCTCAGTGCGCCCCTGCTGTCCCTGTTTGTCCTGCCAGCCGCTTACCGGCTGCTGGAAGGGCGTTCCCTTTCCCCTGCAACTTTATCCACTGAAACAGGAGCTTCATCATGAAAACGTATCTGCCCGTTCTGCTGGTTCTGGCTGCCAGTCCGGTACGGGCTGAAAGCAGTCTGCCGGTGACGGATCATGCGCATCATCAGGCTGCCCGGGCGGAAACCGCCACTACCACCGGGGTGATCCGCAAAATCAATACGGCACAGGGCACCCTGACCATTGCTCATGAAGCCGTTCCGGCACTGGGCTGGCCGGCGATGGTCATGCCGTTCAGGGCCTCTGCCGGGCAGATGGCGGCGGTAAGGGTTGGGGAGCGTGTCCGGTTTGAGTTTACGCACCAGGGAATGGCGACGCTGGTCCGGATTGATCCGGCGGATTGAGCCGGGTGGGCTGGACAGGGATGTCCGGTTCCGGGAGGCGTGGCGTCAGGCAGCTATCGGCACGGGCCGGAAGTACCTGATTGCTGGTGCCGGGCGTGTGGTGGTTTTCTGCCCCTGAAGCGACCCGGCAACGCTGCTGCTTGGCCGGTCGAACCGGGAACCGGACAGGCAGTCAACGTGCAGTTTGCACCCGATCGGGTCTTTCTTGCGGGCCAGCAGCTCACCAGGTGTCCATTCAGTTGGACGTGGCGATGTGTCCGCTGATGGAGCTTTTGGATGCCGGAATGTAGTGGCTGTCGGAGCGGTCACCGTCAAAAACGTGAGTTTTGCCGTTTTCCTTGATCACGCTGCGTTTTTTGTTGCGAACTTCCTGCAGCGGACCGATTTCCACGCTGCCCTCGGTGTCGCCGTCACCGGCATTGTTGCTGGTGCCTCCCGTCTGCTCGTCAATGAACACACCGGCCAGACCACCAACCAGGGCACCTGCCGGGCCGGCTGCAGCGCCCAGCATCATCATGGACATGCTGCCAAGGCCCATTTCTTCACGCTCGGGCATGATTTCGGCGGCCGTTGCGTTATGGCCAGTCAGGAGCAGAAGCAGAGAGAAGGGAGCAAGCTTTTTCATAGGTCAGGTTCCTTGTTACCCGGTGGCAGTCTTTGCTGGTTGCCTTATTAGCATCCATAAATCATGCCAAGTCTTAAGTGGCCTTGGAAGCCGCGTTTTATGATGCAGGTCAATGTTTGGCAGGTATTTTTGTGCGTGCATATGGTGCTTTCTCCCATTGCCACAAACCAAAATAGTGCGCTGATCCGGATCACTGGGCTTTCACAACCAGCAGAATACCAGTCTGGCTTCAGCCAAATCCTGCTGGCGGTCATCCTGCAGGACGACATGGGGGGTAAATCCCATGGTGAAGGCATTGATCCGGTAGTGCAGTCCGGCCCTGAATCCAGCATAGCGGATATCCAGCAGGCATTCCTGCTGGTTGTACGGGCCCCAGCTACTGCCGCTGGGCTTGAAGGTAAAACGCACTTCCAGGCGGTGGGCGCCGGGCTGGACCTGAAAGTAGCGGCCATCGTCCAGCCACTGGCCGTCCAGCCGTTCGGCCAGCAGATTATCCGTGGGTTCCAGATGGGTCAGGTCAATCCAGGCCTGGCCGGGGTCGGCGGCCGGCAGCGGGCCGGCACAGCCGGCCAGCAGCAGGAACAGAAAACCGCAGAGCCTTTCAGGAGGGCTCATGGCTATGACAGCCCGCCGGTTTGCCCTGCGCCAGCAGCTGGCCGCTGCTGTCATGGAGCCTGGCCCAGGGCAGAAAACCATAGTGGCCAGCCTCCAGCCGGTAGCGGCTGCCCGCACTGAAGTCGTGATATTCAATATTCAGCTGGCAGTCCCGCCGGATGCTGTGCGAGCCGCCCACATCCTGGGGCTGGACGGTAAAGCGGGCCAGCAGTTCCAGCTGGTGGGTGCCGGGGGTGACTTCAAAATAGCGGGTATCCCGCAGTGGCTGCCGGTCTGTTGCCATGGCCTGCAGGCGGCTGTCATCCACGGAGTGCAGGTCAATCCAGGCTTTGCCGGGGTCCGGGTCCGGCAGCCAGGGCAGGGGAATCAGTGAGCAACCGCTCAGGCCCAGCAGCATCAGGCCGGGGACTATGCCACGTATCATGCACAACTCCTGTATTTCCGGTGCAGTTGGCCAGCGCCGCCAGCCGGGGGCTCGCCGGGCACGCCGGGTTTCAGGTAGGCTCGCCCGCCCGCCCCCGGCTCTGGTCCGGCTGTACCCCATGCGCGGCTTACTCTATCACCGGCGGCGACGCTGGAGCTTCCTGCTGTTGACCGTCCTGCTGGCCGGCTGTTCCACTTATTATGGCCAGCTGGTCCAGGGCCAGCTGGCCCTGTTGCGTGCCCGCCAGCCCGTCCGGGAGGTGCTGGAGGATCCGGCCCGGCCGGCGGCCTTGCGGACCCGGCTGCAACATCTGTTGCGTGCCCGCCAGTTTGCCAGTGACCGGCTCGGTCTGCCGGATAATGACAGCTACCGGCTGTATGCCGATATCCAGCGGCCCTATGTGGTATGGAATGTGTTTGCCACCCCGGAGTTTTCCGTCGAGGCTATCTCCCGCTGTTTCCCGGTGGCTGGCTGTGTGGCCTATCAGGGCTATTTTCATTCATCGGCGGCCCGGGCCGAGGCAGCCCGGCTGAGCCTGGCGGGGCTGGATACCCAGCTGGCAGGCGTGGATGCTTATTCCACCTTGGGCTGGTTTGCCGATCCGCTGCTCAGCGCCATGCTGCGCCGTGATGATGAGCAGCTGGCCGGGATCATTTTTCATGAGCTGGCTCACCAGCGGTTATATCTGCCGGGCGATACCGCGTTTAACGAGTCCTATGCCAGCTTTGTGGAACATGAGGGGCAGCGCCAGTGGCTGCACAGCCGTGGCCTGCCCCCGCCGGGCGGCGCCCGGGAGCAGGCCTATCGCCAGTTGGTGTCCCTGGTGCTGGAAACCCGGGAGCGGCTGCGGACCCTGTATGCATCCGGGCAGCCGCCGGACCGTCTGCGCCAGCAGAAACAGAAGGAATTTATGCGGCTGCGCCAGGCCTATCGCCGGTTGCGGGACCGGGACTGGCAGGGCCAGGACTATTTCCGGAGCTGGATCAGCCAGCCGCTGAACAATGCCAGCCTGCTGCCCTTTGGTTTGTATGATGGCTGGCTGCCAGCCTTTTCCCGGCTGTTCCAGGATGTGAACCGTGACTGGGAAGCCTTCCATCTGGCGGTGCGGGCACTGGCAGACCTGCCGGATGCCGGACGCCGGCAGCAGCTGCAGCGATTGATGGCCCGGGCCGGTGCCCGCACCGCCAGATGGAAGGCTTCCCAGTCACGGTT
>DIDB01000176.1 GCA_002417905.1 Pseudomonadaceae bacterium UBA5811 | reverse complement strand
GCGTGGTCTCGGAGATGGGTATAAGGGACGGCGCCCGGCCATAGGAGTGGTAATGGCCGCCGGAGGCTATCCGGGCAGTTATGCCAAAGATGCCTGCATTCAGGGCCTGGATGAAGCTGCCCGGCTGCCCGGCAAAGTCTTCCACGCCGGCAGCCGCCTGCAGGGAACGCAGGTCCTGACCGCTGGTGGCCGGGTGCTCTGTGCCACTGCCCTGGGGGACAGCGTTGGAGACGCCCAGCAGCAGGCCTATGCCCTCACCCGGGCCATCCACTGGGAAGGCTGCTTTTACCGCAGGGATATCGGTTATCGGGCCATTGCCCGGGAACAGCAGGCCTGACGGCCCGCAGCCAGGCCCCGCAAAGGGGCCTGCTCCAGGCTACGTGCCCGGTTTCACAGCCAGTCCGCCCGTTTCAGCATAGAATGGCCCGCTTGACAGGCGATGGCACAGGCAGAAACTCCCCGCCAGACATAAAACGTCTCATAACGGGCATGGGCTTTTTTGCCAATCTGCAGATAAACCCGCAGAATCCCGGCCGGCTGCAGCTAGCGTAGCAGGCCACCTGCCCTTGCGCCCTATTCCGTGATGCCCGAGGAGACCCTGATGATCAAAAGGAGCAATGCCGTCTGGACGGTGGTTGGGACTACGGCAGTGCTGCTGTCTGGCTATCTGCTTTACCGGGAGGTCCGCAACATCTCCCTGGCCGAGCTGATGGACAGTTTCAGGGCCATCAGCCTGATCCACTGGGCCCTGGCCGGCTGTGCCAGCCTGGGAGCCTATGCGGCCCTGGCCTGGTATGACCGCATTGCCATGGCCCATCTGGGCAAAAAGATTTCCTGGTGGTTTATCACCCTTTGCTCCTTTACCACCTATGCTTTGGCCCACAATATTGGCGCGTCGGTGTTCTCCGGCGCCCTGGTCCGCTACCGGGCTTACCGGAGCAAAGGGTTATCCACCCAGGAAATAGGCATCCTGATCGTATTCTGCGCCCTGACCTTTGCCCTGGGGACCCTGCTGGCCTCCGGCATCGTCCTGCTGCTGGAGCCCAGCCTGCCCGGCCGGCTGATGGACATGGCACCCTGGCTGGCCCGACTGCTGGGCCTGCTGATGCTGGGGCTGGTACTGCTCTATATATGGGGTTCCCTGCGCCACAAAAAGCCCCTGCAGCTGGGCCCGCTGACCATTGAATATCCCCGGCTGGCCATCGTTGGCCGCCAGCTGCTGGCCGGGCCGCTGGAGCTGCTCTGTGCCGCAGCCATCATCTACTTTGCCCTTCCCGAACAGAACAACCCGGGCTATGTGATTATTCTGGGCGTCTTTCTGGCCTCTTTCTCCCTGGCACTGCTGTCGCATGCCCCGGGCGGCCTTGGAGTGCTGGAAGTCACGTTTCTGGCAGCCCTGCCAGAACTGCCGACAGTTGATGTTCTGGCGGCCCTGATCGTCTTCCGGGCGCTCTACCTGCTGCTGCCCTTTGCCATGGCCATTATTGTGGTCACAACCTTTGAGGTCAGGCAGTGGCTGGAACGCTCCCGCAACCCGGCTTCCTGAGCCCTGTACACCGAGGATCACCATGCGCGATACCCGAACCGGACAACATCAGCCCCGGCCGCTGATTGACCTCAGCGTCAGCATTGTGCTGCCCTCGCTGATCATGATGAAACTGAGCAGTGACAGCTATCTGGGCGTTGAGGGTGCCCTGATGCTGGCCCTGAGCTTTCCCCTCGGCTGGGGACTGTTCGAGGGCTTCTATTACCGGAAGTTCAACTGGATTGCCTTTCTGGGACTGGTCAGCGTTGTGCTGACCGGCGGCATTGGCCTGCTGCATCTGGACAGCGACTGGCTGGCCATCAAGGAAGCCGCCATTCCGGGCATCATCGGCATGGCCATCCTGATTTCAGCCTGGACGCCCTACCCGCTGATCCATGCCCTGATCTACAACCCGGCCATTCTGGACATCGAAAAAATCCGCCAGCATCTGGAACACAATGGCCATATCCAGGCCTTTGATCTGCGCCTGAAAAAGGCAACCTACTGGCTCAGCGGCACCTTCTTCTTTTCCTCGGCCATGAATTACCTGCTGGCCCGCTGGCTGGTTCACAGTCCATCCGGCAGCGAAGCCTTCAACCAGGAGCTGGGCCATATGACCCTGCTCAGCTACCCGGTCATTGCCATCCCCAGCACCCTGATGATGGCCGGCATCCTGTACTACCTGTGGCGGACCATCCACGGTTTTACCGGACTGGCCCTGGAGGATATCCTGGCCAAGAAATAAAACAGCAGACGGGCTTAGCCCGCCGCAATGGGACGCATATAGGAAATGGGAGCACTCCGGGAGGAGCTACTGTCAAAGGTTACAAGCTCCCAGGCGTCCCCCTGGGCCAGCAGGGTCCGCAGCAGGCGATTGTTCAGGGCATGCCCTGACTTGTAGCCCCGGAACTCGCCAATCAGGCTGTTGCCCAGCAGGTAAAGATCCCCGATAGCGTCCAGGATCTTGTGCTTGACGAATTCGTCCTCATAGCGCAAGCCGTCTTCGTTAAGCACCCGATGCTCATCCACCACAATGGCATTGTCCACGCTGCCACCCAGCGCCAGATTATTGGCTCGCAGAAATTCGATGTCCCGCATAAAGCCAAATGTCCTGGCCCGGCTGACCTCCTTGACAAAGGAGGTACTGGAGAAATCCACACTGGCCGACTGGGTCCGGTTCCGGAACACCGGATGGTCAAAATCAATCTCGAAACTGACCTTGAAACCGTCAAAGGGCAGAAACGTTGCCCGCTTGTCTCCGTCCTCAACCGTAACCTCGCGGCGGATCCGGATAAATTTCTTGGCCGCCTCCTGCTCCTGAAGCCCGGCAGACTGGATCAGGAAAACAAAGGGCCCGGCACTGCCATCCATAATGGGTACTTCAGCGGCCGACAGCTCAACATAAGCATTGTCAATGCCCAGCCCGGCCATGGCCGACAGCAGGTGCTCCACTGTATCTACCTTGGCAGAACCGTTAACCAGTGTCGTGGACATGGTGGTCTCACCCACATGATCGGCACAGGCCCGGATATCCACCGGTGGTACCAGATCCGTACGGCGGAATACGATACCTGTATCCACCGGTGCCGGCTTCAGCGTCAGATAAACCTTCTCTCCGGAGTGCAGACCCACGCCTGTGGCCCGGATGGTGTTTTTCAAGGTGCGCTGTCTGATCATGCTGTGTTTCGCTGTGGTCCGGATACAAAAAAACAG
>DIDB01000173.1 GCA_002417905.1 Pseudomonadaceae bacterium UBA5811 | reverse complement strand
ACCCTCGGTGCCGGGGTGCTGGCTGGAAAGGCGCAGGAGGGGGCCAAGTTCGGCGATTACTTCGAGCAGGGTGAGCCGTTGCAGGGGGTGCCGTCGCACCGGGCCCTGGCGATTTTCCGGGGGCGCAATGAGGGTGTGCTCGGCATCAGCCTGACGGTGGGCGAGGAGTTGCCGGGCAGCCGTCATCCCTGTGAAGGCATGATCGCCAGCCATTTTGGCATTGAAAGCCAGGGCCGTCCAGCAGACCGCTGGCTGGCCGAGGTGGTGCGCTGGACCTGGAAGGTCAAGCTGTATACGGCCCTGGAGACTGATCTGCTGGGCGAGCTGCGCGAGCGCGCCGAGGAAGAAGCCATCAGCGTGTTTGCCCGCAACCTGCATGACCTGCTGCTGGCCGCGCCGGCCGGACCCCGGGCCGCTCTGGCCCTGGACCCCGGCCTGCGCACCGGCTGCAAGGTGGCCGTGGTGGATGGCACCGGCAAGCTGCTGGAGACGGCTACGGTCTACCCCCATGCACCGCGCAATGACTGGGACGGTACCCTGAATACCCTGGCCCGGCTCTGTGCCCGGCATGCGGTGGACCTGATTGCCATTGGTAACGGTACGGCCAGCCGGGAAACCGACCGGCTGGCGGCCGAGCTGATCCGCAAGGTGCCGGGCCTGAAACTGACCAAAGTGATGGTCAGTGAGGCCGGGGCCTCGGTTTATTCCGCCTCGGAGCTGGCTGCCCGGGAGTTTCCGGAGCTGGATGTGTCGCTGCGGGGCGCGGTATCCATTGCCCGGCGCCTGCAGGATCCGCTGGCCGAACTGGTAAAAATCGAGCCGAAATCCATCGGGGTGGGCCAGTACCAGCACGATGTGTCCCAGTTACGGTTGGCCCGCTCACTGGATGCGGTGGTGGAGGACTGCGTGAACGCGGTGGGGGTGGATGTCAATACCGCTTCGGCGGCCCTGCTCAGCCGGATTTCCGGGCTGAATGCCAGCCTGGCGCAAAATATCGTGCAGTTCCGGGATGCCAATGGCGCTTTCCCCAGCCGTGCGGCGCTGAAAAAGGTTCCCCGGCTGGGCGATAAAACCTTTGAACAGGCTGCCGGCTTTCTGCGGGTAATGAAGGGGGATAACCCGCTGGATGCCTCGGCGGTGCACCCGGAGGCCTATCCGCTGGTCCAGAAGATTGCGGCGGATACGGGCCGGGACATCCGCTCGCTGGTGGGTGACTCGGCCTTTCTGGCCCGGCTGGACCCCGGCCGCTTTACTGATGAAACCTTCGGCCTGCCCACGGTGACGGATATTCTCCGTGAGCTGGACAAGCCGGGCCGTGACCCGCGTCCCGAGTTCCGTACAGCCACATTCCAGGAGGGGGTGGAAACCCTCAAGGACCTGCAGCCGGGCATGGTGCTGGAAGGCGTGGTGACCAATGTCACCAACTTTGGGGCCTTTGTGGATATCGGGGTGCACCAGGACGGGCTGGTGCATATCAGTGCCCTGGCAGAAAAATTTGTCCGCGATCCACGGGACGTGGTCAAGGCCGGGGACGTGGTACGGGTCAAGGTGATGGAGGTGGATATTCCGCGCAACCGGGTCGGACTGTCGATGCGGATGGGGGATACCCCCGGCGAGAAGGTGGACGGCCCGAACCCCCCGGCCAGCCGCCGGGGAGGCGGACGCCAGGGCAGTGACCGGGCCAGCCCGCCCGAACCGGCGGCCCGGCCGGCCGCCGTCAATCCGGCGATGGCGGCCCTGTTTGCCAACGCCCGGCCCCTGCGCAAATAGTCAGCCTTTGCCCCGGGTCCGGGTCTGGCCATGTTCGGCAATCTGGCCCAGATAGTCGATGATAATGCCGGCCACATCCCGGCCGGTGGTGGCCTCGATGCCCTCAAGGCCCGGTGAGGAGTTGACCTCCATCACCAGCGGGCCGTGGTTGGAGCGCAGGATATCCACCCCGGCCACCCGCAGCCCCATGGCCTGGGCGGCCCGGATGGCCGTGGTGCGTTCCTCCGGCGTGATCTTGATCAGGCTGGAGGTGCCGCCCCGGTGCAGGTTGGAGCGGAACTCACCGGGTCTGGCCTGGCGCTTCATCGAGGCAATCACCTTGTTTCCGACCACGAAGCAGCGGATATCCGCGCCGCCGGCCTCGGCAATGTATTCCTGAACCATGATGTCCTGTTTCAGGCCCATGAAGGCCTCAATGACCGACTCGGCGGCTTTTTCGGTTTCACAGAGCACCACGCCAATCCCCTGGGTGCCCTCCAGCACCTTGATGACCAGCGGCGCGCCGCCCACCATGCGGATCAGGTCCGGAATGTCGTCCGGCGAGTGGGCAAAGCCGGTCACCGGCAGGCCGATCCCCTTGCGTGACAGCAGCTGCAGCGAGCGCAGCTTGTCCCGGGAGCGGCTGATGGCCACGGATTCGTTCAGGGGAAAGACCCCCATCATTTCAAACTGGCGCAGCACCGCGCAGCCGTAAAAAGTCACGGAGGCACCAATCCGGGGAATCACGGCATCAAACCCCTCCAGCGGGGCGCCCCGGTAATGGATCTGCGGCTTGTGGCTGGCGATGTTCATATAGGCGCGCAGGGTATCGATGATCACCATTTCGTGGCCGCGCTGCTGGCCGGCCTCGATCAGGCGGCGGGTCGAATACAGGCGGGGGTTGCGCGACAGTACAGCGATTCTCATGGAGCACCGGAGGTCAGGATCAGCGGTTTGTTCTGGATATAGGTCCGGGCCGGATCAATCAGCCAGTGACCTTCTTTCAGGGCCTTCGAGCCAAGCAGCAGCCGGTAGCGCATGCTTTTGCGGCAGGCCAGGGTGAACTCCACCGGCCAGATGCGCCCGCCCAGCGCCAGGCTGGTGCGGATCACATAACGGACCTGGCTCTGGCCGTTGGAGCTGCGGATGCTCTTGCGGTCCAGCACCGGGGCTTCGCAGCGGTGCCGTCGCTGTACCAGAGTGCCCAGATGAGCGTGAAAGCGTACCCAGCGCTGGCCATCCCGCTCGAATTCGCTGATCTCGGTGGCATGCAGGGCCGAGGTGCTGGCCCCGGTATCGATTTTGGCCCGCAGGCCAACCACGCCCAGCTCGGGCAGGGCGACCCATTCACGCAAACCGATGATGCTGGGCGCCTCGCTGTTCATGCGGCAGGTTCCGGAAAAAGTTGCCGGCATTCTAGTCGGGCCCATGGCGCCGTGCATCTGTCCGCTGCGGGCCGGTCCGTATTAAAGTGCCGGGTCCGATCAGCAGGCAGGCAGAAGGTGAGGATGAGCGGACAGGATGAGGGCCGGATCCGGCTGGACAAGTGGCTGTGGGCGGCCCGTTTTTACCGGACCCGGGCCCTGGCCCGGGCGGCCATTGAAAGCGGCAGGGTGCAGAGCCGGGGTATGCGCTGCAAGCCGTCCCGGGAGCCCAGGGTTGGTGATGAGCTGACCCTGCGCACCGGTTTTGACGAGCGCACGGTCCAGGTGCTGGCCCTGTCGGCCGTGCGCCGGGGCGCGCCCGAGGCCCAGCAGTTGTATCAGGAGACTCCGGACAGCATCCGGCGCCGGGAGGACGCCGAGGCCCTGCGCCGGGCCGCCGGCCAGGGCATCATCACGGACGGCCGGCCCACCAAGAAACAGCGCCGCCAGCAGCAGGTCTTTCATGAGCATCACGATCATGCGGAGGCCTGGCAACTGTTTGATGCCTAGGCCCGGCTCCGGGCCAGTCGCTGTCTTTGTTTTGTCTCCGGCTTTTCCGGTCTTTAAACTGTTGGCCTTTATACCCGGCAAACGGTGGGTGTTTGCTGGTCGGCCCGGGGAGAGGCACCATGTCTGACGGTATCCAGCGGTTTATTTTTGATGACACGGATGTGCGCGGCGAGTGCGTGGTGCTGGAGCACAGCTATGGCCAGGTGCTGGCCCGTCATCCCTATCCGGAGCCGGTGGCCCTGCTGCTGGGAGAGCTGCTGGCGGCAGCGGCCCTGCTGGTGGGGACGCTCAAGTTTGAGGGGCTGCTGGTGCTGCAGGTCCGTTCTTCCGGGGCCGTGCCCCTGCTGATGGTGGAGTGTTCCAGCGAGCGGGAAATCCGGGGTATTGCCCGCTATGAGGCGGAGCAGGTCCAGCCCGGTGCCAGCCTGCATGAGCTGTTGCCGGAGGGCGTGCTGGCGATAACGGTTGAGCCCCGCGACGGCCAGCGCTATCAGGGCCTTGTGGCCCTGGAGGGTGAGCATCTGGCCGACTGCCTGACCGCTTATTTTGCCACCTCGGAACAGTTGCCGACCCGCTTCTGGCTGCAGGCAGACGGCCAGCGGGCCTGCGGCATGCTGTTGCAGCAGTTGCCCGCCCAGCGGATCAGCGACCCAGAGCAGCGGGAGGTGCGCTGGCAGCATCTGACCCTACTGGGGGATACCCTGACCAAGAAGGAGCTGCTGGCCCTGCCGCCCGAGATCCTGCTGCACCGGCTGTATCATGAGGAGCCCGTCCGGCTGCTGGAGCCCTATGCCGTACATTTTCACTGCAGCTGCTCCCGGGAGCGTTCGGCCAGGGCGCTGTCCAGCCTGGGCCGGGAGGATGCGGAGCGGCTGCTGGAGGAGCAGGGCGGTACGGTGACCATCGACTGCCAGTTCTGCAACCAGCGTTACTGCTTTGATGCCGCCGATGTGGCCCAGCTGTTCAGCGGTGGTGGTGTCCAGCAGCCTTCGCTGGCCCGGCATTGAGGCGGGTTCTGGCCGTCTGCCCGCCGGGGCTCTCTCGTTTTATGGGTGCGTTTTGGTTATCCTAGCCGGCATCTAGTGAGGTTTTTTCTTCACTACATTTTTGCCTGATCACGCTGAACTCCTGGCTGCCAGGAGCTTCTATGCCGCTGTGCGCTGGCCCCGTTCTGGCTAGGCGGGCGCACGTTTCCGATATGGCGGAGGCCATGTTCCGTCATGTCCTGTACTGGAAGAAATCGGCCACGAGCCGGTGGGGACTCTCATGAAGCAAGCCACAAACGCCGTATACACCGACATCAGCACCGCACAACTGATCGAGGAGGCCGTACGGCGAGGAGAGGGTGAGTTGGCTGCAAATGGCTCGCTCGTTGTCAGGACCGGCTACCGTACCGGACGCTCTCCGGCAGACCGCTTCATTGTTGACGAGCCTGGCACCCGGCAGCAGATTGACTGGGGCAAGATCAACCAGCCTTTTCCGGCCGAGCGTTTTGGTGCGCTCTGGGATCGGGTGGAAAGCTATCTGGCCCAGCGCGAAGCCTTTGTTTCCCATGTCCATGTAGGCGCTGATCCGGATTACTACCTGCCGGTGAAAATGGCTACGGAAACAGCCTGGCATAACCTGTTTGGCCGCTGCCTGTTTATCAACCCGGAGCATTTCAACCCGGCTGGCAAAAGCGAGTGGCGCATTCTCAATGTGCCCTCTTTTGTCTGTGAGCCCGAGCGTGATGGCACTCACTCGGAAGGCTGCGTCATCATCAGCTTTGAGGAGCACAAGGTGCTGATTGCCGGGATGAACTATGCCGGCGAGATGAAAAAAGCCATGTTTTCGGTACAGAATTTCCTGCTGCCAGAGCTGGATGTCCTGCCCATGCACTGTTCGGCCAATATGGGTGAGGAAGGGGATGTCACCCTGTTCTTTGGCCTGTCCGGTACGGGCAAGACCACGCTGTCCGCTGACGAGAGCCGTTATCTGATCGGGGATGACGAGCACGGCTGGGCTCCTGGCTCCGTGTTTAATATCGAGGGGGGCTGTTATGCCAAGTGCATCGACCTGTCCGAGAAAAACGAGCCAGTGATCTGGAAAGCCATCCAGTATGGTGCCGTTCTGGAAAACGTGGTGCTGGATTCGCGCACCCGTCGGCCGGATTATGCCGATGCATCCCTCACCCAGAATACCCGGGCCGCCTATCCCCGGGAACTGATTGCCAAGCGGGTCCTGGAAAACCGTGCAGGTGAGCCGCGGGCAGTGATCTTTCTGACCTGTGACCTGACGGGTGTCCTGCCGCCCGTTTCAGTGCTGAATAATGAGCAGGCGGCCTATCACTTCCTGTCAGGCTATACTGCGCTGGTCGGCTCCACGGAAATGGGGGCGGGCACGGGTATCAAGTCCACGTTTTCCACCTGTTTTGGGGCACCGTTTTTTCCCCGTCCGGCCCGGGAGTATGCCGAGCTGCTGATCCGTCGGATCAATGGCTTTGACTCGGCCGTCTATCTGGTCAACACCGGCTGGACCGGGGGGGGCTACGGGGTTGGCAAGCGTTTCAGCATTCCGGCTACCCGGGCGGTGATTGCGGCCATCCAGAGTCATGCACTGGTCGGGGTGGAAACCGAGCGGCTGCCGATTATCAATCTGGATGTGCCGAAGGTCGTGCCAAGTCTGGACAGCCAGCTGCTGAATCCGCGTAACACCTGGGCAGATCCGAGTGCCTATGATGAGGCCGCCCGCCATCTGGCCCGCCAGTTTGTCGACAATTTCAAAAAATTTGATGTGGATGATGCCATCCGTAATGCAGGTCCACAGCTGGTCTGAGAGCCAGCAGGCAGAAAGCCCCGGCACTTGAACTGCCGGGGCTTTTTTTATTGCCGGGTGATATGGGCCGGGGCGGTCAGCGCCGCCAGTGATGCCGGTCCCAGCCGACCGCCCGCCCCGGCGGGCGGG
>DIDB01000113.1 GCA_002417905.1 Pseudomonadaceae bacterium UBA5811 | reverse complement strand
CACGTTATGTGTGCTTTCAAGTTGGCGGACGGCGATGCCTCCGGTTTTTTGCGTCGGGGTGTGACCGGGTCTGGGTCGGCGGATGCCCCGCGGGGCGGGGGGGGAACGGCCAGCAAGGGCCGGGAGGCCGTAGGGCAGGCCCTGCTGCTCCGGCCAGATGGCATCGCCATGGATTATGAAATGCCGCGGATGGACGGCATTTCTGCGGTCAGGAACATCATGCAGCGCTGCCCGACTCCCGTGGTGATGTTCTCGTCGCTGACCCAGGAGGGGGCCCGGGTCACCCTGGATGCCCTTGATGCCGGGGCCGTGGATTACATGCCGAAAAGCTTCGAGGATATTTCCCTGAATCCGGAGCGGGTCCGGCAGCTGCTCTGTGACAAGATCAGGGCCATTGCCCACAGCAACCGGCGTGCTCCGGTATTTCTGGGACATACGGCTCCGGCGGCTCCGGCGGCTAGGCCACAGGCGCCTGTACCGGCTCCGCCCCGGGCGCAGACTGTATCCATGCCTGCGCCGGCTTCCCGGGTTGCCCATCCCGGGCGCCGGGCTTACCGTCTGGTTGCCATCGGAACGTCAACGGGCGGACCAGTTGCCCTGCAGAAAGTCCTGATGCCCTTGCCCGCCAGCTTTCCGGCACCGCTGGTGCTGGTCCAGCATATGCCGGCCACGTTTACCAGGGCCTTTGCCGAGCGTCTGGACCGGTTGTGCCAGATCCGGGTCAAGGAAGCCGAGGAAGGCGATCAGCTGCGGCCAGGTCTGGCGCTGCTGGCACCAGGCGGCCGGCAGATGATGATCGACAGTCGGGGAATCATCCGGATTTTGCCGGGAGATGAGCGACTGAACTACAGGCCCAGTGTGGATGTGACCTTCGGTTCGGCCGCCCGGGCCTTTCATGACCGTGTGCTGGCGGTGGTTCTGACCGGCATGGGGGCGGATGGCCGGGAAGGTGCCCGGCTGCTCAAGGCTGAGGGCAGTCAGGTCTGGGCCCAGGATGAGGCCAGCTGTGTGATTTATGGGATGCCCATGGCTATCGTCAAGGCCAATCTGAGTGATGCCATTTACAGCCTGGATGACATGGGGCCGCGCCTGATTGAGGCCTGCCAGTAACCCTTATGGATATTCTGAGCCTGATCGGGGTTGTTCTGGCCTTTGTGGCCATCGTTGGGGGCAACTCCATCGAAGGGGGCAGTGCGACGGCCCTGATGAATGGTGCAGCGGCCCTGATCGTGCTGGGAGGAACCCTGGGGGCGGTGCTGCTGCAAACGCCGCTGGCTGTATTCCGCCGGGCGCTTTACCTGCTGCGCTGGGTATTCTGGGCACCACGGCTGGATCTGGCGGCCGGAATCAATGATGTGGTGGGCTGGAGCCAGACCGCCCGGCGGGAAGGGCTGCTCGGGCTGGAGACCGTGGCTGCCGGTGTGGAGGATGCCTATATCCGCAAGGGATTGCAGCTGCTGGCCGATGGCATTGAGCCTGAAGTGATCCGTACAATCCTGGAGGTTGATCAGGAAACCCGGGAAAACCGTGACCTGCGGGCTGCCCGGGTGTTCGAAAGCATGGGAGGCTATTCGCCAACCATCGGTATTATCGGGGCTGTGATCGGTCTGATTCAGGTGATGGGCAATCTGGCCAACCCGGCCCAGCTGGGCAGCGGTATTGCGGCTGCTTTTGTTGCAACCATTTATGGTGTGGGGTTTGCCAACCTGCTGGCCCTGCCGGTCAGCAACAAGCTCAAGGGGCTGGTCATGCAGCAGACCCACTACCGGGAGATGATTCTTGAGGGGCTGATGTCCATTGCCGATGGCGAGAATCCGAGAGCCATCGAGCTGAAGCTGCAAGGCTTCATGGACTGAGCATGGCCCGGCGCAAGCGTCCGGAGGATCCGGATAACCATGACCGCTGGCTGGTATCCTATGCGGACTTCATTACGCTGCTGTTTGCCTTTTTTGTGGTGATGTATTCGATTTCTTCGGTCAATGAAGGCAAATACAAGATTATCAGCGAATCCATGGAGAGCATTTTTCGCCAGAAAGATGAGCCGGTCCAGCCCATTTCGGTCGGAGATGAGCCGGCCAGGGCGATTGCCAGTCCGCCCCTGGATACGGCCCAGGGTGGTGGCCCGCTGAATACCATTGCCCAGAACCTGCGCGAGGCCTTTAGCGGGCTGATCAGCAGTGGCCAGTTCAAGCTGCGTGGCAATGAAACCTGGCTGGAAATCGAGCTGAGCTCCGGGTTACTGTTTCCCAGCGGTGACAGCATTCCCAACAATGCTGCATTCCGGCTGGTCGAGAAAATTGCCCGGATCCTGGCGCCTTATCAGAACCCGGTCCGGGTTGAGGGTTATACGGATAACCAGCCGATCAGTACGCCGGCCTATCCCTCCAACTGGGAGCTTTCGGCAGCCAGGGCGGCCAGTGTGGTACGGATGCTGGCCATGTATGGCATTGATCCCCGGCGGCTGGCCGCCGTGGGTTACGGCGAGTACCAGCCGGTGACTGACAATGATACGCCGGAGGGGCGGGCGGCCAACCGCCGGGTGGTGCTGGCCATTTCCCGGGATCTGCAGATCCGCAGGATGTCCAGCGGATTTGACCAGCGTTCGCCCTGAGTGTATTGGCACATAATCTGCTGGATTGATCCGTATCCAGAGGCTTGAAGCAAGCCTCGTCAATTCTCCGGCGCGCCAGGGTAGCGGGTTCCGGACCGGCTGCTGGCTTAAGGGAACATCAGAAATGAGAGTCTGGGCGATTGCCAATCAGAAGGGGGGGGTCGGCAAGACGACCACCTCGGTCGCACTGGCCGGTCTGCTGGCTGATATGGGCAAGCGGGTACTGGTGGTTGATCTGGACCCCCATGGATCCATGACCAGTTATTTTGGCTATGACCCTGACAGTCTTGAGCACAGTGTTTTTGATATTTTCCGGCATCACGGCAATATTCCGGAAGGCATGACTGCCGGGTTGCTGCTGGATACCAGCCAGGAGCAGATCGCCCTGTTGCCGTCCAGCACGGTATTGGCCACCCTGGAGCGCCAGCTGCAGGGGCAGGCCGGTCTGGGGCTGACGATTGGCCGGGCCCTGACCCAGGTCTGGGGGCAGTTTGATCATGCCATCATTGATAGTCCGCCCTTGCTGGGGGTGCTGATGGTCAATGCCCTGGCGGCCAGCCAGCAGCTGATTATCCCGGTCCAGACCGAGTTTCTGGCCCTGAAAGGACTGGAGCGGATGATCAATACCCTGCTGATGATCAACCGCTCACGACGTAACCCTCTGCCGTATACCATCGTGCCGACACTGTTTGACAAGCGGACCCAGGCATCCATGGATGCGCTGAAAGTCCTGCAGGCCCAGTACGGCGAGCATCTCTGGCCCGCGTTCATTCCGGTGGATACCCGGCTGCGGGATGCCAGCCGGGCTGGCCTGACGCCGTCCCGTTTTGATGCCTCCAGCCGGGGTGTCCTGGCTTACCGGGTCCTGCTCAAATATCTGCTGGCCGCCCAGCCAGCCAGTGAGGTGGCCTGAGCAATGTCCAGAATACTGACTGCCACGCCGCCCCGTCAGGCCCTGCAGGATTACCTGGATGACCTGCTGCAGATGGCGACCGAGCCAGACCCTGAGGCATCATCTGCAGAACCGCTCCCTGCTCCTGCGCCGGCTGCTTTGCAGCCAGAACCTGCTGCCCGGCCGGTCCGCTTGCCGGAAGAGCACCAGGCTGTTCCGCTCAAGGTTGCAGTGGCGGAGCGGTTGCGGGCGGATGCGGACGGTCTGGCCCGGGTGCTGGAGCCGGTCAGCCCGGAGAATCCGGTTTCCGTGCTGGAGAATGCTTCCAGCATTCCCCATGAAAAAGCACTGGTGCCGGTTGTCCCGCCGGCAGCGGTTCGCCCGGGCCGGCCGGCCTGGAGCGGCGAGGCCCTGGAGTGCCTGCTGTTTGCTGTGGCAGGCCTGCAGCTGGCGGTGCCGCTGGTCTGTCTGGGGGCCATCTATCCACTGGAGATGGACAGCCTGACTCCGCTATTTGGCCAGCCCGACTGGTTGTTGGGTCTTCTGCCGGGTGAGCCAACCCTAACGGTTGTGGATCAGGCCCG
>DIDB01000022.1 GCA_002417905.1 Pseudomonadaceae bacterium UBA5811 | reverse complement strand
CGGCAGCGGTGGAGCCGGTCAAAACTCCCGTGCCGCTTAAATAGCGGCCAGACTGTTTCCGGCCACCCGGTGGGCCGCCCTGAGGGCCTTGAGGGCCCCATTCATCCGAGTGGCCAGTCTGGGCAACTGGCCTAGCAGGGCCGGGTGCCGCAGCAGGGCGGCAGCCAGCTGCAGTGGCCGGGGCCGGCCGAACGCATCCACGGCCTGAACCAGCGCGGCTGGCAGGCTGTCCGCACATTCATCGGCAACCGCCCGCAGCACGATAAATGGCACGCCATGGCTGGCAGCCACTTCAGCAACCGCCAGACTTTCCATATCCACGGCAACTGCTGAGTAGTGCCGGGCAGCGGCCTGTTTACTGGCGGTACTGGTCAGTGCTGTGGCGCTGCCCAGCAGGTCTCCCCCGTGGGCTGGCAGACCGCCCCGGGCGAGGCGCTCCAGCAGCTGGCGGCGCCATTGATCATCGGTAGCGTGGGGTGGGGCTTTTCCGCCACAGATCCGGGCCGGGCAGAGCAGGGTTCCGTTGGTCAGCGCTGGCACCAGGCCACCCGCTACCCCGAACACCGCCAGCCGGGTGGCCCCTGCATCCAGCAGGGCAAGGGCCGCGCGGCGGGCGGCCACCGGCCCCATGCCCCCGAGGTACAGGCAGCTGTCCTCTGCCAGCACCTGCAGCTGACCGGTTGCCGGGCGGCGGGCCAGCAGGGCCGCTTCGGCCTGCAGGGCCACCACCAGGCCGGTCCGGCCAGTCAAGGCACGATCCGGAATGCCGTGGCCACCAGCTGACGGTAACGGACCAGTACCCAGAGCGGGAAGTAGGCGGTATAGCCGTGGTACTTGAGATAAAACACCCGCGGGAAGCCCGGGGCATTGAAGCTGGGGTGATACCAGAGCCCGGCTTCCGGCTGGCCATCGGCCTGCTGGTGATCCAGCAGCCACTGGATGCCCCGCTGGACGGCTTCGGACTGGTATTCGCCCGTTACCAGCAGGCCCAGCAGGGCCCAGGCCGTGGTATGGGGTGTGCTGACGCCCAGGTTGGTGCCGCGCAGGGCCGGATCCAGATAGGTGTCGTTGGTTTCACCCCAGCCTCCATCCGCATGCTGGCAGGCTTTCAGCCAGTCAATGCTGCGGCGGATCCAGGGCTGGGTCATGTCTTCACCGGCCAGGGACAGTCCGGCCAGTACGGACCAGGTTCCATAGATGTAGTTGGTGCCCCAGCGGCCCCAGAAGGAGCCATCCGGTTGCTGGACCGATTTCAGGTAGTCCACACAGCGGCGGATGGCTGGCTGGTCCTGTTCCCGGCCCAGCACGCCCAGACAGGCCAGCACCCGCCCGGAAACGTCTTCGGTTGGCGGATCCAGCATGGCACCGTGGTCGGCAAAGGGAATCTGGTTGATGTAATAGCAGGTGTTATTGCGGTCAAAGGCGGCAAACCCGCCGTTATCCGACTGCATGCCTACCAGCCAGTCCGCGGCCCGCTCAATGTTCTGGCGGTAGCGGTCCGGTTCGACCGTATTGCGCTGGGCAACATGCATCAGCCCGGCAATGACGGCCGTGTCGTCCAGATCCGGGTAGTAGGCATTGGCATACTGGAATGCCCAGCCGCCCGGTGGCAGGTCGGGGGCCTGCACGGCCCAGTCGCCCTTGAGCTCCAGCTCCTGCAGCGGAGCCAGCCAGTCCAGCCCCCGGGTAACGGCAGTGCGGGTCTGCTCATCACTGGAGGCCCGCAGCAGGGCCATGACGGCCCAGCCGGTATCCCAGACGGGCGAGACACAGGGCTGGCAGTAGGCAGAACCGTCGCCCCGGTCCACGATCAGTTTCTGCAGGGATTTCAGGCAGGTAGCCCGGGCCGGATGATCCTTGGGGTAACCGAGCAGGGCCATGGTTTCCAGCGCGTTGACCATTGGCGGGAAAATGGCGCCGAGACCATCCTCACCGTTCAGGCGGGGCACAAACCATTCTTCAGCCTTTCTGACCGCCTTCTGGCGTACCCGTGCGGGAATCAGCGGATCGCAGGTGCGGCCGATCTTGTCCAGGACCAGAAACAGCTTGTTGACCAGTCCCTTGCTGGAAAAGTAATGCCGCTCCTGTTCCGGAGGAACGGTGAACAGCTCGCGTATCTGGACATTGCGGGGGTTCCTGGCAGAGGCTTTCAGTGAGCACAGGACCAGCAGGGGGACCATGGTGGTCCGTGCCCAGTAGGCGATCTTGTCCAGATGGAAGGGCGCCCAGCGGGGGAACAGCATGATTTCCACTGGCACATAGGGTGCGGCCCGCCAAGGCACCTGGCCAAACATGGCCAGCAGGATCCGGGTGAAGGCATTGGTCCTGGCCGCGCCGCCCCGGGCCAGGATGGCGGCCCGGGCCTGCTGCATGTGCGGTGCATCGGCCGGATCACCGGCTGCTTTCAGGGCAAAGTAGGCCTTGACCGTACCGGACAGGTCCAGATCACCGTCCTGGTACAGTGGCCAGCCACCGTGGGTATCCTGGCGCTGCTTGAGGCGGATGTAGCGGGCCAGTTTTTCCTGGAGCACCTCATCGATTTCATCCAGAAAGTGCATCATCAGGATGTATTCGGAGGAGATGGTGCAGTCTGTCTCGAACTCGAAACACCAGTGGCCATCGGGCTGCTGGCGCTCCAGCAGGGCCCGGCGGGCCCGGTCAATGGCCCGGTCGAGGGGGTTTTCGGTCGCAGCAACCGCTGGACCGCCAGCCGGGGCTGCAGTCGTGGGGGAGGAACAGTCCGTCATGGATGCAGATCACTGATTTCTGGAAAGGGTTGTCCGGCCGGTCCGGTAAAGTAGGTCATGGCTGTCTTGGGCCAGATCAGCCCGCCCCGGGCCGGTGCCTGCCATTCGGCAGACAGGGGCGTCAGTGGCAGGCGGCGGGCCGCCAGGGCAAACAGGCCGCGCAGGCCGATATCAAAGCGGCCGCTCAGGCGGGTCAGCATAATGGTCCAGCCGACGGCCCGGCGCGAAATCTTGACCTGCTGGCCGGCGGAGAAATCAAGGTTGCTGTTCAGCCGGTCCAGGGTCAGCAGGGCCAGGCCGATGCTCCACAGGCAGAAGCGGCGATAACCAGCCTGCCGGGCAGGAACGGCCAGGGCATAGGTCAGCGCATCACGCAGATGGGCGTGGGCCACGCCAATCAGCTCCCGGAGTGCGGCCTGGTGGCCGGGGCTGGCCGGACCCTGCTGGAACTTGTCCAGCCGTACCCCATGGCGTTCGAACACATCCCGGGGCAGCCAGCAGGCACCCCGCTGGTAGTCTTCCCACTGGTCCTTGAGAATATTGGTCATCTGCAGGCCCTGGCCAAAGGAAATGGCCAGCCGCATCAGATGGTCTTTCTGGCTGGACAGCGCCGGGTCTGCATCAACCAGCAGTTCGGTCAGCATTTCGCCAACCACGCCTGCCACACAGTAGCAGTAACAGTCCATGTCACGCAGGGTGGCCAGACCATGGGTCCCGGCGTTGCGCTGGAAGTCGTGCATGCCGTGAGACATGATCTGCAGGCAGCGGACAATGGCATCCTGCTGGGTCTGGGCCAGGCTGCGGGTCACCTGCAGTACCCGCGGCAGCTGGGCCATCAGCTCCCGCTCGGCTTCCGAGGTGGCATCCGAAAAGCGCGGGGCAATGTCCCGGGCAAAATGCTGCGGGGCGCTGCTGCCGGTCACGGCCCCGCTCACGGCGTCCGCCTGGCAGCGTTTTTCCTCGGCCGCAACGGC
>DIDB01000207.1 GCA_002417905.1 Pseudomonadaceae bacterium UBA5811 | reverse complement strand
TACGGGCTCGTGGGCTGGGAGAGGGGGATAAGGGACAGCGACCGGTGTTGGGGCGGCTGTCAGCCACTGACTGGGTGGGGGAGGGCTGGAACGAGGAGGAAACCGTCAGCCTGTCCCGGCAACTGAAGGCGCTGGGAGTGGACCTGATTGACGTGTCTTCGGGAGGGACTTCGGCCAGCGCCGAGATTCCGGTCGGGCCGGGCTATCAGACCCTGTTTGCCGCCCGGGTGCGTCAGGAGGTGGGCATTGCGACCGGGACGGTAGGGATGATTACCGATGCCATCCAGGCCGAACATATCCTGCGGACCGGCCAGGCTGACCTGGTGCTGCTGGCCCGCGAGCTGCTGCGTCATCCGTACTGGCCGCTGCAGGCGGCCGAAACGCTGGGGGAGAAAGGCGTGCCCTGGCCGGCCCAGTACGTGCGGGCGGCCCACCGGGATACCCTGTTCCGGGAGGCTCCGCAGCCGGACTGAGTCCGGCAGGCTGTCAGGGCAGGCTGGCTGCGTTATACTCCCGGGCTTTTCAAACGTCTGACCAAGAGTGCTGCCCATCATGGAAATCAACCCGATCCTCAACGGTATCAAGGACCTGTCCGAACGTACCCAGGCCATTCGGGGGTATCTTTGACTACGATCAGAAGCATGACCGCCTGATTGAAGTCAACCGCGAGCTGGAAGACCCCAACGTCTGGAACCGGCCTGAATACGCCCAGAACCTGGGCCGGGAGCGGTCCCAGCTGGCCCTGGTGGTAGAAACCCTGGACGAGCTGGCCAGCGGGCTGGCGGATTCCCGCGACCTGCTGGAGCTGGCGGTCGAGGAAAACGACGAGGGCGCTGTGGCGGATGTGGCCAGCGAAGTCGGGCGGCTGCGGGACATCCTGGAGAAGCTGGAATTCCGCCGGATGTTCAGCGGTGAAATGGACCCGAACAACGCCTATCTGGACATCCAGGCCGGTTCGGGTGGCACGGAAGCCCAGGACTGGGCCAACATGCTGTTGCGCATGTACCTGCGCTGGGCGGACAAGCACGGCTTTGAGGCCACCATCATGGAGCTGTCCGAGGGTGAGGTCGCCGGAATCAAGGGCGCCACGGTGCATGTCCGGGGCGAGTATGCCTTTGGCTGGCTGCGCACGGAAATTGGCATTCACCGGCTGGTGCGCAAAAGCCCCTTCGACTCGGGCAACCGGCGCCATACCTCGTTCTCGGCGGTGTTCGTCTCTCCGGAGATTGATGACAACATTGAAATCGAGATCAATCCGGCTGACCTGCGGATTGATACCTACCGCTCCTCCGGAGCGGGTGGCCAGCACGTTAACACTACGGATTCGGCGGTGCGGATCACCCACCTGCCCACCAACACGGTGGTGAGCTGCCAGAACGAGCGTTCCCAGCATGCCAACAAGGACACCGCCATGAAAATGCTGCGGGCCCGGCTGTACGAAATGGAAGTGCAGAAGCGCAATGCAGCGTCCCAGGCGCTGGAAGACACCAAGTCGGACATCGGCTGGGGGCACCAGATCCGCTCTTATGTGCTGGACCAGTCCCGGATCAAGGACCTGCGTACCGGTATCGAGAACAGCAACTGCGATGCAGTGCTGGATGGTGATCTGGACGAATTTATTGAGGCCAGCCTGAAAAAGGGACTGTAAGCCGTCCCTGTTTTGCCCTCCGGGCGCGGCAGGCGGCTGCCGTGTCCCCCGGACTTTCTGCGGAAAGCCGGCCTGAATCTTTAACGGAAACCATGACCATGAGCGAACAACCGCTAAATCCCCATGCCCTTCACGAAGAAGAAAACCGGCTGATTGCCCTGCGCAAGGACAAGCTGGCGGCCGAGCGGCAGAAGGGCAATGCCTTCCCCAACGACTTCCGTCGTGACAGCTACGCCGGCGACCTGCAGCAGATCTACGCCGAACGCAGCAAGGAAGCGCTGGCGGAGATGGCGGTACCGGTACGGGTGGCCGGGCGCATCATGCTCAACCGGGGGGCCTTCATGGTGCTGCAGGACATGAGTGGCCGCATCCAGCTCTATGTAGACCGCAAGGGACTGCCGGCAGAAACCCTGGAAGCGCTCAGGCACTGGGATCTGGGCGATATCGTGGCGGCAGAGGGCACCCTGGCCCGCTCCGGCAAGGGGGACCTGTATGTTCACATGACGGATGTGCGCCTGCTGACCAAGTCCCTGCGCCCGCTGCCGGACAAGCACCATGGCCTGACCGATACCGAGCAGCGCTACCGGCAGCGTTATGTTGATCTGATCGTCAACGAGGACACCCGGCATACCTTCCGGGTCCGCTCGCAGATCATCGCCCATATCCGCAAGTTCCTGACTGACCGGGACTTCCTGGAGGTGGAAACCCCGATGCTGCAGACCATTCCGGGTGGTGCGGCGGCCCGGCCGTTTGAAACCCATCATAATGCGCTGGATATGGCCATGTTCCTGCGGATTGCCCCGGAGCTGTACCTGAAGCGGCTGGTGGTGGGTGGTTTCGAGCGGGTGTTTGAGATCAACCGCAACTTCCGCAACGAAGGGGTCTCCACCCGGCACAATCCTGAATTCACCATGCTGGAGTTCTATCAGGCTTACGCTGATTATGAAGACAACATGGACCTGACCGAGCAGCTGTTCCGTGAGCTGGCGCTGCTGGTGCTGGGTACGACCGATGTACCTTATCAGGGCAAGGTGTTCCATTTTGGGGAGCCTTTTGCCCGGCTGTCGGTATTTGACGCCATTCTCCAGTACAACCCGGAAATCAGCGCGGCTGATCTGCAGGACATTGAACGGTGCCGGGCCATTGCCAGAAAGGCTGGTGCCGAGGTCCGGGGCTTTGAGGGACTGGGCAAGCTGCAGACCCTGATCTTTGAGGAGCTGGTCGAGCACCGGCTGGAGCAGCCGACCTTTATTACCCGCTATCCCTTTGAAGTGTCCCCGCTGGCCCGGCGCAGTGATGATGACCCCGGCGTGACCGACCGTTTCGAGCTGTTTATCGGCGGCCGTGAAATCGCCAACGCCTATTCCGAGCTGAATGATGCCGAGGACCAGGCCGAGCGCTTCCACCAGCAGGTACGGGACAAGGATGCCGGGGATGACGAGGCCATGCACTTTGACGCGGACTTTGTCCGGGCGCTGGAGTACGGCATGCCGCCCACGGCGGGCGAGGGTATCGGCATTGACCGGCTGGTCATGCTGCTGACCGATTCGCCGTCGATCCGCGACGTGATCCTGTTCCCGCATCTGCGGCCCCAGCAGTAACCCGGTTCGCCACGCCCGGCCCTGCCTGGT
>DIDB01000109.1 GCA_002417905.1 Pseudomonadaceae bacterium UBA5811 | reverse complement strand
GATTGTGCGCTGGATCTTTTCGTTGGACATGTAGGACGCTCTCCGAGCTCTACCCTGTGCTGCTCGTCGGCAGGGTCAGGTGTGTATAAGAGCCGGTGGCTCCGGTGGTGGGTATCTCCCGCCCGGCGCCACCGCCGCCAGGCCCGGCCCGGCCAGCGGTGGTCCAGCGGCCTGCCGAGCCGGGTAGTGGTCCGTTTTTTCAGGCCCGGGGGTACCTGGCCTGGCCCGTCAGTGGCCCGCTGCTGGCCCGTTACGGCTCGCCGCGTGGCGAGGATGTCCGCAGCACCTGGGATGGCGTACTGATCGGTGCCGCTGCGGGTGCCCAGGTCCGGGCCATCCATGGCGGCCGGGTGGTCTTTGCCGACTGGCTGCGGGGGGCCGGACTGCTGCTGATTGTGGATCATGGTAACGGCTATCTCAGCCTGTACGGGCATAACCAGAGCCTGCTGCGGGCGCCCGGTGATATTGTCCGGGCTGGTGAGCCCATTGCGACCGTCGGCAACAGTGGCGGACAGGAACAGGCTGCCCTGTATTTTGCCATTCGCCATAATGGGCGACCGAGCGACCCCGCCCAGTGGTGCCGTACCCAGGGATAGCGCTCCCTTTTAACACCTGGAGTCAGACATGCTGCACCTGCGTCATACCACCCGCCTGTCCGTTCTTGCGCTATCCCTGCTGGCCCCAGGTCTCTGTCTGGCCCAGCAGCCGGAGCAGGATCTGTCTGCCCCGCCGGCGCCCCTGCCCCTTGAGGAGCTGCGTACTTTTGTTGAGGTGCTGGACCGGATCAAGAGCGCTTACGTTGAGCCGATTGATGACACCACGCTGCTGGACAATGCCATCAAGGGCATGCTGAGCAATCTGGACCCGCATTCGGCCTATCTGGAGCCCGAGGCGTTCAATGATCTCCAGGAAACCACCAGCGGCGAGTTCGGCGGGCTGGGTATCGAGGTGGGTATCGAGGATGGCCTGATCAAGGTTGTTTCCTCGATTGATGACACCCCGGCCTCACGGGCCGGTATCGAAGCGGGTGACCTGATCGTCAAGATTGACGGTCATCCGACCAAGGGTTTTTCCCTGGCCGACGCTGTGGAAAAAATGCGTGGCAAGGCGGGCAAGTCCATTACCCTGACGTTGGTGCGGGGCAATGGACAGCCCTTTGACCTGAAGCTTAAACGGGACATCATCAAGGTCCGCAGCGTCCGCCAGCAACTGCTGGAGCCCGGTTACGGCTACCTGCGGATTACCCAGTTCCAGGTCAATACCGGCGAGGAAGTGGCCAAGGCGCTGGCCAAGCTGAAAAAGCATAACAAGGGCAAAAAACTGGACGGCCTGGTGCTGGACCTGCGCAATAATCCGGGTGGCGTGCTGCAGTCGGCGGTGGAGGTGGCTGACCAGTTCCTGACCAGCGGACTGATTGTCTACACCAAAGGCCGGATGCCCAACTCGGAACTGCGTTTCTCGGCAGATCCGGAAGACGCCAGCGAGAAGGTGCCGCTGGTGGTCCTGATCAATGGGGGCAGTGCTTCGGCGGCGGAAATTGTCGCCGGGGCCCTGCAGGACCACAAGCGGGCGGTGATCATGGGGACCGAAAGCTTTGGCAAGGGTTCGGTGCAGACCGTGCTGCCCCTGAACAATGATCATGCCCTGAAACTGACGACGGCCCTGTATTACACGCCCAATGGCCGCTCCATCCAGGCCCAGGGCATTGACCCGGACATCGAGGTGGCCGGGGCCCGGCTGACCAGGGATGCCGGCAATAACAATGTCCGGGAGGCTGACCTGCCCGGCCATCTGGGTAATGGTAACGGCGGCGCAGACCGGCCCAGCAGTGGCGGGGCTTCCGGTGATGGCCCGGCAGCACGGCCCCAGGACAGCGACTACCAGCTGGGCCAGGCCCTTAACCTGCTCAAGGGCCTGAATATCAGCCGGAGCAGCAGCGGCCACTGAGCGGTTCTATTCGCCCCAGCTCCAGCCCCGGCGGGCCAGCATCTGCCGGGCCTGTTCAGGACCGCTGGTGCCGGCGGCATAGGGCCGCGGCTTGCGGTAATAGTTCTGCCAGCCGGCCAGGATCTGGTCAATCCAGCACCAGGCAGCTTCGACCTCGTCATGGCGCATAAACAGGGTCGAGTCGCCTTCAATGACGTCCAGCAGCAACCGCTCGTAGGCATCCCAGCGCCGCTGCTGGAAAACGCTGGCCAGGTTCAGGTCCAGCTCCACCGGCTCCAGGGTCATGCCCTTGCCCGGGGATTTGGCCATCAGCCGCAGGCTGATCCGTTCTTCCGGCTGCAGGCGGATAACCAGCTGGTTGACCTGGCTGTCCGCACCGAACAGCATGTGCGGTACCGGCCGGAAGCTGATGATGATTTCCGAGCACTTGCGGGCCATCCGCTTGCCGGTACGCAGGAAAAACGGCACGCCAGCCCAGCGCCAGCTGTCCAGTTCGGCCTGCACGACCACAAAGGTTTCCGTGTCGCTGTCACTGTGGACCTTGCGTTCAAAGTAATAGGCAGGCACTTCGTGGCCGCCAATCCGCCCGGCGGTGTACTGGCCGCGCACTGTCCGGTCCATCACATCCCGCCCGGTAATCGGCTTCAGCGACTTGAGCACCTTGACCTTCTCATTGCGCACCGACTCGGCATCAAAGCGTACCGGGGCTTCCATGGCCACCAGGCACAGCAGCTGCAGCAGATGGTTCTGCACCATGTCGCGCATGGCCCCGGCCCGGTCGTAATAGTCGCCGCGTTCCTCCACGCCCAGGGTTTCCGCCACGGTGATCTGCACATGGTCGATATGCCCGGCCCGCCAGATCGGCTCAAACAGCGCATTGGCAAAGCGCAAGGCCATCAGGTTCTGTACGGTTTCCTTGCCCAGGTAGTGGTCAATCCGGTAGATGCGTGATTCATCAAATGCCCGGCCGATCCGCTCATTGATTTCCAGCGCCGAGGCCAGTGAATGGCCGATGGGCTTTTCCAGCACGATCCGCGCCTGAGGTCCGGCCAGTCCGGTGGCCTCCAGGTTGACCGCAATGCTTTCGAACAGCCCCGGGGCCGTGGCCAGATAGCAGATGCGTATCCGGCTGCCGCCTGTGTCCAGGTAACTGGCCAGCCGGACAAAATCATGGCGGAGGCGGGCATCCATGGACACGTAGTCCAGCCTCTGGATAAAGCCCTGCCAGGCCTGCTGGTCAAAATCCCGCCGGGCGATCTGGGCCCGGCAGTGCCGCTCGGCCAGGGCCTGCCAGGCGCTCCGCTCCAGTGGCCGGCGGGCCAGCCCGATAATCCGCACGCCAGGATGCAGGCGGCCCTCGCGGTGCAGGTGAAAGAGTGCAGGAATCAGCTTGTGCAAAGCCAGATCCCCTGTACCGCCGAACACAAGCATGTCACAGGAAACAGGCACAGCGGTTCTCCCAGAAGCCGGGTGGGCACTGCCAGAGCTCATGTAGTATAACTACAGGATGGCTACCGTTCATTTGACCGCGAAAAGGCCCGGCGGTCCACTGCCTACAGCGAGTACTGCCCGTGAATCTGCTGCAACATATCGCCCAATCAAGAAGCACGCTGCGCAAATCCGAACTGAAAGTGGCTGACCATGTGCTGCTGGACCCGGCATCGGTCATGCACAGCTCCATGGCCGAGCTGGCCGGAGCCGCCGGGATCAGTGAACCGACCATCGTGCGTTTCTGCCGGGCCATTGGCTGTGCCGGTTTTCAGGATCTCAAGCTGAAACTGGCCCAGAGCCTGGCAGCCGGTGCCAGTTTTGGCCAGTTTTCCATCAGTGAAGATGATTCCGTGGTGGATATCAGCCAGAAGATTTTTGACACCACCCTGCACACGTTGATGGAGGTGCGTGAAAAGCTGGATGCCCAAGCGCTGCAGCAGGCCATTGATGCCATTGCCCGGGCCAAGCGGGTCGAATTTTACGGCTTTGGCGCGTCCGGGGTGGTGGCGGCGGATGCCCAGCACAAGTTTTTCCGCCTGCTGCTCAATGCCGCGGCTTATTCCGATCCGCACATGCAGGCCATGTCGGCAGTGACCCTGAAAAAGCAGGATGTAGCGATCTGTATTTCCCAGTCCGGCCGCTCCAAGGACCTGCTGATTACTGCCAATGTGGTGCGTGAAACCGGCGCAACCCTGATTGCCCTCTGCCCCAGCCAGACTCCGCTGGCTGATCTGGCCCATATCACCTTGGGCATTGATGTCCAGGAGGATACCGAAATTTACACCCCGCTCACGTCGCGGATTGCCCATCTGGTGGTGATTGACGTGCTGGCCATGGGAGTGGCGATGGCCCGGGGGCCCGGGCTGGTCAACCATCTGAAGAGCGTCAAGCGCAGCCTGCGCAGTCTGCGCCTGTCGCCCAAAACCCTGAAAAACAGCCCTGAACCGGGCAACGGGTAAGGCTCATTGGCTACCACCAGGCTGGCATCACCAGCCTGTCACCCGGTTGTCGCGGCTTTTTCATACCCGGCACAGATGCTGGACTTCCCAATTCATCCCGGGAGTCCCGCATGTCCAGTTACGCTGACCCGCTGCGTTTTCTTGACGCAAAGACCCGCCGTAAACTGCTGGATAAACGCCGGATGCGCTTCCGGCGCGCCATTGAAAGCTATGAGGAAACCCTGCGGCTGCGCCATGACCTCAGCGATTACCCCGATCTGGCTGAGCTGGGCGGTCTGCTGGCTTACCGGACGGTTCTGCTGCAAAGCGTGCTGCCAGCGCGTTGATGGCCTTGCGCTGGTCGCGAATGAACTGGAAAAACGCCTGGGCTACCGGGCTCAGCCGCTTGTCACGGGGATGTACTACACACCAGCTGTGTATCAGCGGCAGTTCCGCGACCGGCAGCTCCACCAGTGAGTGGCATTCCAGGGCCCGGCGCACCGCATGCCTGGGCAGCATGGCCAGCCCGAGTCCGGCGATGACTCCTTCGTACTGGGCTTCGGTTGAGCCCATTTCCAGCCGCTGGGAAAAATGGGCCCGTTTCTGGTGACAGAACGTTTCGCAGGCCAGCCGGGTGCCTGAGCCGGTTTCCCGTACCAGCAGCGGCCAGCCGGTCAGGTCTTTCAGGGACAGACTGTCCCGTGCTGCCAGCGGATGATCCGGCGGTGCTACCGCCACGATGGGGTTATTCAGAAAGGGCAGAAATTCCAGATCCAGGCCCGGCGGTACCATGGACATGATCAGCAGGTCGTCGCGGCTGACACCCAGCCGCTTGACGATCAGGCCGTGATTCAGCACGGTCAGCTGCAGGCTGACTTCCGGGTAAACCTTGCGGAAGGCGGCAAACAGGTGTGGAACAAAATATTTGGCGCTGGACTCGATGGCCAGACTCAGCTGGCCCTGCAGGGAACCCTGCAGGTCCGACAGCTGCATGTCGAGGCTTTCCAGCCGGCCGAAAATATCCCGCTCGGCCCGCATCAGCGCCTCGGCGGCCGGGGTCAGGTACAGGACCTTGCCTACATACTCGAACAATGGCTGGCCGATCAGCTCTTCCAGCTGGCGAACCTGCAGGCTGACCGCCGGCTGGGTCAGGGCCATCTCTTCGGCGGCCCGGCTGTAAGAGCGGTTCTCGCAAACGGCCCGGAATACCTGCAACTGGCGAAGCGTCATGCGCATCAATGACTTACGCATCAGGTTTTCCCGGTTAAACACGATCAGTCCGCAAACTATAAAAGATTACTGATATTTAGCCCAACAATTATTAATTAGAGTTAATTGATGGTTGGAGGGTAGGGTAACGGCCAGCTGCCAGCCCGGCGGGGGCCGATCCGGCCCGGCTCCGGCGGGCTACCTGTTCACGTGATCAAAGGACAAGACGTCGTGATCAAGAAAATCCTGATCGCCAACCGCGGCGAAATTGCCGTGCGTATCGTGCGGGCCTGCGCCGAAATGGGTATCCGCTCGGTTGCGGTGTATTCTGAAGCGGACCGTCATGCCCTGCATGTCAAGCGGGCTGATGAGGCTCATTTTATCGGTGAGGACCCGCTGGCGGGTTACCTGAACCCGCGCAAACTGGTCAATCTGGCGGTAGAGACCGGCTGTGATGCATTGCATCCCGGTTATGGTTTCCTGTCGGAAAATGCCGAGCTGGCGGAGATCTGTGCCCAACGCAAAATCCGTTTTATCGGCCCCAGTGCTGACGTGATCCGGCGCATGGGCGACAAAACTGAAGCCCGGCGCAGCATGATGGCAGCCGGTGTACCCTGTACCCCGGGCACCGAGGGCAACCTGGCTGATCTGGCTGAAGCCCTGCGCGAGGGTGACCGCATCGGTTATCCGGTCATGCTCAAGGCCACCTCGGGTGGCGGTGGCCGGGGCATCCGGCGCTGCAATTCCCGCGAAGAGCTGGAGCAGGCCTGGCCCCGGGTGATTTCCGAGGCCACCAAGGCGTTTGGCTCGGCAGAAGTCTTCCTCGAAAAATGCATCGTCAATCCCAAGCATATCGAGGCCCAGATTCTGGCCGACAGTCATGGCAATACCGTGCACCTGTTCGAGCGCGACTGTTCGATCCAGCGGCGTAACCAGAAGCTGATTGAAATTGCCCCAAGCCCGCAGCTGACCCCGGAGCAGCGGGCCTATGTCGGCGATCTGGCGGTGCGGGCTGCCAGGGCGGTGGGCTACGAGAATGCCGGAACCGTGGAGTTTCTGCTGTCTGATGATCAGGTGTATTTCATGGAAATGAATACCCGGGTCCAGGTGGAGCACACCATTACCGAGGAAATCACCGGCATTGATGTTGTCCGTGAGCAGATCCGGATTGCTTCGGGCCTGCCACTGTCGGTCAAGCAGGAAGATATCCAGTACCGGGGGTTTGCCCTGCAGTTCCGGATTAACGCAGAAGATCCGCGTAACAACTTTCTGCCCAGCTTCGGCAGGATTACCCGCTATTACGCGCCAGGTGGCCCCGGCGTTCGCACGGATACGGCGATCTACACCGGCTATACCATTCCGCCCTATTACGACTCCATGTGCCTGAAGCTGGTTGTCTGGGCACTGACCTGGGAAGAGGCCATTGCCCGGGGCTCCAGGGCACTGGATGACATGCGGGTGCAGGGGGTGAAAACCACGGCCACCTATTACCAGCAGATCCTCGCCAGCGACGAGTTCCGCAGCGGGCATTTCAACACCAGCTTCGTCGACCAGCACCCGGAGCTGCTGAATTATTCGATCAAGCGCCGGCCGGAAGAGCTGGCCCTGGCCATCTCTGCCGCAATCGCCGCCTATGCGGGCCTGTAAGCCGAACGATTGAAAAGGATTCCATCCATGAGCAAGCAAATCCAGATCACCGATACCATCCTGCGCGACGCCCACCAGTCGCTGCTGGCCACCCGCATGCGTACTGAAGACATGCTGCCCATCTGCGCCAAACTGGACAAGGTGGGTTACTGGTCACTGGAGGCTTGGGGGGGCGCTACCTTTGATGCCTGTGTCCGTTTTCTGAAAGAAGATCCCTGGGAGCGCCTGTGCCTGCTGCGCAAGGCCCTGCCCAATACCCGGCTGCAGATGCTGGTGCGTGGCCAGAACCTGCTGGGTTACCGCCATTACAGTGATGATGTGGTGGAAGCCTTTATCGCCCGTGCGGCAGAGAACGGCATTGATGTGTTCCGCATCTTTGATGCAATGAACGATGTCCGCAATCTGGAAACGGCCATCCGGGCCGTGAAAAAGAGCGGCAAGCATGCCCAGGGTACGCTCTGCTACACCACCAGTCCGGTACATACCATCGCTGCCTTTGTCGAGCAGGCCAAAACCATGGCTGCCATGGGCATTGACTCCCTGGCCATCAAGGATATGGCGGGCCTGCTGACCCCCTATGCTGCTGGCGAACTGGTACGGGCCCTGAAAGAAGCCCTGTCGCTGGAGGTGGTGATCCATTCCCACGACACCGCCGGGCTGGCCAGCCTGTGCCAGCTGAAAGCCATTGAAAGCGGGGCTGACCGCATCGATACCGCCAGTTCGGCCATGGCCTGGGGGACCAGCCATCCGGGAACCGAGTCCATGGTGGCGGCCCTGCGCGGGACGCCTTACGACACAGGACTGGATCTGGCCCTGCTCCAGGACATCGGCCTGTATTTCCATGCCGTGCGCAAGAAATATCACCAGTTTGAAAGCGAGTTCACTGGTGTGGATACCCGGGTCCAAGTCAACCAGGTACCGGGTGGCATGATTTCCAACCTGGCCAACCAGCTGAAAGAACAGGGTGCACTGGACCGCATGGCCGAAGTGCTGGCAGAAATTCCCCGGGTCCGGGAAGACCTCGGCTTTCCACCGCTGGTTACACCCACCTCGCAGATTGTTGGTACACAGGCGTTCTTTAACGTGCTGGCTGGTGAGCGTTACAAGACCATCACCAATGAAGTCAAACTCTACCTGCAGGGGCGTTATGGCAAGGCGCCCGGGGTGGTCAATGAAGCCCTGCGCCGCCAGGCCATTGGCAATGAGGAGCTGATTGAAGTCCGTCCGGCTGATCTGCTGAAGCCTGAGCTGGAGCGGCTGCGGGCTGAAATCGGACCGCTGGCCACTAGTGAGGAGGACGTCCTGACCTACGCCATGTTCCCGGATATCGGCCGCAAATTCCTTGAGGAGCGCCAGGCCGGCACCCTGCAGCCTGAAGTCCTGCTGCCGATTCCGGATGCCAGTGGCCAGCCGGTGGGCGGTCAGGGCGTGCCCACCGAATTTGTGGTGGATGTCCACGGCGAAAGCTACCGGGTAGATATCACCGGCGTCAGCGTCAAGGGTGAAGGCAAGCGCCATTTCTATCTGGCCATCGACGGCATGCCGGAAGAAGTGGTATTCGAGCCGCTGAACAGCTATGTGGGCGGTGGTGAGGGTCAGCGTCGCCAGGCCAGTGCGCCGGGCGATGTCAGTACCAATATGCCTGGCAACATCGTTGATGTGCTGGTCAGCGAAGGAGACAGCGTCAAGGCAGGCCAGCCCCTGCTGGTCACCGAGGCGATGAAGATGGAAACCGAAGTCCAGGCCCCGCTGTCCGGGGTGGTCAAGGCTGTTTATGTTGCCAGGGGGGACCGGGTCAATCCGGGCGAGGTCCTGATCGAAATCGGCAGCTGAGCCGTTCCGCAGTCACTCCCCGGGTCCGTTCCTGGGGTATACTGCGCCGTTCGGGACCGGCAGGCAGACAGCCGCCGGTCAGATCTTGCGAGCCACGCCCTGTGCGTGGCTTTTCGTTTTGCGCCAGGGGCGCAGGCTTTTGGAGAGGCACGCGGATGAGTGCACTGGTAGGCGTCATCATGGGATCAAAATCCGACTGGTCCACCATGAGCCATACGGCCGACATGCTGGAGCGGCTGGGCATTCCCTATGAAGTCACGGTCGTTTCGGCACACCGGACCCCGGACCTGCTGTTCGACTATGCCAGTCAGGCTGCCGGCCGGGGCTTGCGGGTCATCATTGCTGGCGCAGGCGGTGCCGCGCACCTGCCAGGCATGTGCGCGGCCAAAACCCATCTGCCGGTACTGGGCGTGCCGGTACAGTCGGCCATGCTGTCCGGAGTGGACTCGCTGCTGTCCATTGTCCAGATGCCCGGCGGCGTACCAGTTGCAACCCTGGCCATCGGCAAGGCGGGTGCCATCAATGCCGCCCTGCTGGCGGCCAGCATCATCGGCCATGAGTTTCCCGAATATCACACGGCCCTGACCGCTTTTCGCGAGGATCAGACCCGCACGGTGCTGGACCATCCCGATCCCCGTGATGCCTGACCCGGCCAGCCTTCCAGGAGAACTGAGCAGATGAATATCGGCGTGATTGGTGGCGGACAGCTGGGGCAGATGCTGGCACTGGCCGGGACGCCCCTGAACATGAATTTCATCTTCCTTGATCCGGCGGATGATGCCTGCGCTGCCCCGCTGGGCCGGCATCTCCAGGCCGGTTACAGCGACAGCGCTGCCCTGCAGCAGCTGGCCCGGGAGGTGGATCTGGTGACCTTCGAGTTCGAAAGTGTCCCGGCGGAAACTGTGGCCCTGCTGTCCCGCTCCGTGCCCGTTTATCCCCCGGCTGAAGCGCTGCGGGTTGCCCGGGACCGCTGGTTTGAAAAATCCCTGTTCCGCCAGCTGGACATCCCCACACCGGTATTCGCGGATATTTCCTCCCAGGCCGCCCTGGAGCAGGCCATCGGGCAGACCGGCCTGCCGGCCGTGCTGAAAACCCGCACCCTTGGCTATGACGGCAAGGGCCAGAAGGTGCTGCGCAGTGCAGAGGATCTGGCTGGGGCCTTTGCCGGGCTGGGTGGCGTGCCCTGCATTCTGGAGGGCTTTGTGGACTTCACCGGGGAAGTCTCTCTGATCGCGGTCCGGGGCCAGTCTGGCCAGACCGCGTTTTACCCGCTGGTTCACAACACCCACCAGGAGGGCATCCTGCGCCTGTCCGTTCCTGGCGATAATCACCCGTTGCAGGCCCTGGCCGAGGACTATGCCAGCCGGGTCCTGCAGCATCTGGATTATGTCGGGGTACTGGCCTTCGAGTTCTTCGAAGTGGAAGGGGGGCTGAAAGCCAATGAAATCGCCCCCCGGGTGCATAACTCCGGGCACTGGACCATTGAGGGCGCGCAATGCAGCCAGTTTGAAAATCACCTGCGGGCCATTGCCGGCCTGCCGCTGGGTGACACGGCCCGCCTGGGGGAAAGTGCCATGCTGAATTTTATCGGCCGTGTTCCGCCGCTGGCCCAGCTGCTGCAGGTGCCTGGCTGTCACCCGCACCACTATGGCAAGGCCTTCAGGCCGGGGCGCAAGGTCGGGCACGCTACCCTGCGTCATGCCGGCCCGGCGGGCCTGCTGCAGGGCATTGAGGCTGTCCGCCAGTTGATGCTGGAGGCCGGCAGCGACGCCTAGTCTCCGTTCATGGGCCGGGCTGCCCGGTGGCGGCCCCGGCAGACGGGCCTGTATCCCTCCGGCCAAATCCGGCACCATAGGTTGCCAGAGGTCTGATTCCATGGTGTGCCATGCCCCTGATTTCCCGTTTTCGACTGTTGCTGCTCTTGGTGCTGGGTTGTCTCGGTAATGCTGCTCTGGCGGCCACTCCCGAGCTGGACTGGCTGGAGCTGATGCCGGCCGCCGACCGCCAGGCGCTGGAGGAGATGCCGGAAATTGTCCACAACTCACCGGAGCGCAATGGCTTTAGCGAGCAGGGCGCGCTGAAACAGGCTAAGGGCCTGCCGGCAGTCATGTATTCCGGCAAAACTGTGGCGGCTCTCGATGGCCGCCAGATCCGCCTGTCCGGTTATCCCGTTCCCCTGGAAAACGATGCCCGTGGTCATAGCACCCGCTTTTTTCTGGTGCCCTATCCGGGAGCCTGTATCCATG
>DIDB01000039.1 GCA_002417905.1 Pseudomonadaceae bacterium UBA5811 | reverse complement strand
GCCGCCAGCGCGCCCAGCGGCAGCGCACCAAGAATGCCTCCCGCCGTACCGGTCACGCTCATCGACAGGGTGTCCAGCAGCGGCCTGCCCCAGCCGGACAACCGCTGGAAGTCCGGCGGCCAGGCGTCCTGGGTCAGGGTCCACAGGGTTGGCAGCATTTCCCGGTAGCGCTCCGGATCAAGGGCACCTGCCCAGTGTGCGGCCAGCAGCACCCCGCCGGCCCCGGCCAGCCACAGCAGACGGGTCAGCCACTCCTGCCAGAGGGCTGCCCGCAGCAGCTGCCGGTACGGTTGCTGGATGGCCGCAGCGGTCATTTGGCGTTCACCACGGCATCTTCCGGATGATCCTTGCTGACCACCGAAATCCAGGTGCGTACCCGGTCAACATCGGAGTCCACGCAGGGAATAAAGGCCTGGGCGCGGAATACGGCCAGCGCAGCCGGATCTTTCAGGCTGATAAAGGCCTGGCGGATTTTTTCCTTGACCTCGGGATCCAGACCCTCGCGGAACGTCCACATGTATTCGGGAATGGCCGGCGAGTCCTCCAGGATGCGCACGCGGTCCGCCTTGATCTTGCCCTCTTTCAGCAGACGCTCAAAGACCGGTCTGGAAATGCCGCCGGCTGCCACTTTTTTGCTGGCCACGGCCAGGGCAACCGCATCGTGGGCTCCCAGCACCCGCAGGGTGTAGTCACGGCCGGAAACCAGTCCCTGCTCGGCCAGCATGTAGCGCGGTACCCAAGTGCCGGAGGTCGAGGCCGGATCACCAAAAGCAATGTCCTTGCCTTTCAGGTCTTTCAGGGTCCGGGCCGGGCTGTCAGCCGGCACGATGATCGCGGCCTGGAAAGTCGGGCCAACACCCGCATGGGTCGGCCGGACAAAGGGTTCCAGCTGGACCTTACGGCTCTGCAGGATATAGGTCACCGGCCCCAGATAGGCGATATCCAGCCGGCCAAAACGCAGGGCCTCGCTGGTCGCCGCATAGTTGGAGCCCACCACCAGCTCCACCGGAATGCCCAGCGCTTTTTCCAGGTGCTCGCGCAGGGGTTCGTTCAGGCGCATGACGGTGGGCGCAGACTCGCCCGGCAGCAGGCCGACCAGCAGCTTTTTCGGCATTCCACTGTCTTCCGCCATGGCCGCTGCCGGCAGCAGCGCGGCCAGCAGCCAGGGCAGCAATCGCTTGACAAGACGCAACATGGCTAACTCCTTGAATGATCAGATGGTCACAGTTTTCTTCTTGCCGGCCCCGCAAGGCCGGTTACACCGGAAAAATCCGGCGCTGGATGCTGTCATCAAAGGCCGCAGGCTCTCCCCCGAAAGCCACGCGCCCTTCCACGATGCCAACAATCCGGTCCGCCAGCCGCCGGGCAATGTCCAGCTGGTGCAGGACAATAACCAGCGTCAGCGCATGTTCCCTGACCAGGCGGCGGAACACCTCGCTGAGGTGCTCGGTCAAGGCCGGGTCAACGGAAGCAAAGGGTTCATCAGCCAGCAGCAGGACCGGCTGCCGGACCAGCGCCCGGGCAATCCCGACCCGCTGGCGCTCGCCACCGCTGAGCCGGGCAACCGGCCGCAGGGCTTTTTCCAGCAGGCCAACCGATGCCAGCGACGCCATGGCCTGTTCGCGCAGCCGGGCTGGCCAGGGTAACAGCGACAGGGGATGGCGCTGCTCGGCGAGGCCAAGCAGCACGTTGTCCAGTGCCGAAAGCCGGCCAATCAGGGCATGCTCCTGAAACACGGTAGCCGTCCGCTGCCGGTGGGCCTTCAAGGCCTCGGGCATATCCAGCCGGCCAATGTCCCGGGCCTGCAGATAGCCGGCTACCGGTGGCAGCAGGCCGTTCAGGGTTGCCAGCAGCGTGCTCTTGCCCACCCCGGAGGGCCCCACTACAGCCGTGATGCTGCCCGGCTCGAAGGCCAGGCTGATGTCCTTCAGCACGGTCTGGTGGGCGCGCTGCACACTGACATCACACAGCTGCAGCAGGGCCGGACTGGAGACCGGCGGAGCGGCTGCCACCTCCGGACGGGTGTCCGGCAGCACCCGCCCGGCCAGCCCGGCGGGTCCGGCCAGTGAGTCCGCCCCGGTCATGCTTCGCGCTCTATCAGGTACTCCGCATTCTGCCGGCCATACCCCAGGGCCTTGCGCAGCCACAGCGGCGGGCTGTTTTTCATCATCCGCTGCAGCTGCTCGACAATTTCATGGATTTCCCGGCTCTGCTGCATCTTGACCGGAAAGACGCCGGCATTTTTGACATTGACGGCGGCAAAGTCACTGAGGGCCAGGGTGAACAGCACATCACAACCGGTCAGGGCGTCCACCCGGATCTGGATCTGGTCCACGGCAGCCCCGCCCGTCGGATCACCCATCGAGCAGCCGGCGCCACCGCCCGGCCCCCGTTTTCCGCCGCCGCTCTTGACAGCCCCGCCCTTGAACTGCACGCAGTCCACAAACTCGGCGTCGTCATAGCTGACGTCATAGAACACGATCTGTTTGGCCTGGGCAAAGTTGGCATCCACCTGCAGCAGGTCATTGGACGTTACCGCGATCCGGATGTGTCCGATCTCACTCATCTCCAGCACTCCTTACCTTGTTGAAAAACCAGAGCCTCCGGCCCATCTGGCCGGAGCGCCGCTCAGGTCATCGGTAGCCCGACAACATTTTTCTCATGGCCAAAGCGCTGCCGGAACGCATCCGGCAGTACCGCACCCCCAGGAAACCGGGCCCGCCATTTCGGCAGGTCAGCCACGGCAAGGCAGCCGTCGTGCAGGGCTTCCACCGGGACGATAAACAGGTCGTTGTCCAGAGAGAGATAGAAGTCAATCGGGTAGCGTAGCGGGTCCTGGCCGTACTTGCCGGCATCAATCCGGTACAGGTCGCCCTCCCGCTGCACCCGCGGGTTGTCAAACTCCAGGCGAAAATGCCGGTTGAACCAGGCGGGCTGGCGGAACTGGAACAGGATCCGGTCATCGTCAGCAAAGCCCCGGATTTCGTCGGTCAGGTCCGAGAAGTACTGCAGCAGCATGCACTCGGCATAGGCCTCACTGTGGGGCTGGCTGAGCGAGTCCATAAACCAGGCCACGCTGGAGACCAGCAGCTCAAGGCCCGCCCGGGTGACCAGCAGGCTCAGCCCGCAGCTGTTGTAGGTGCAACTGGCCCGGATCAGGCCATCATCGCGGATTTCGATCAGGCCGCCGGCCTGGGTGGCGGACAGGCGGAAGACCCGCAGGACGCGGAAGATTTCAGCCATCCGCTTTTCGGTGGCGGTCTGTTTGGGCAGCGCCAGGTAGCGCGCCCAGCTGCCCAGGCTGGCCAGCTCCGGGTTCTGGCTTTCCTGCCAGTCGGCCAGCAGGGCATAGGCACTGGTCAGGGCCAGTACCAGGCTGCCCGGCAGGCGACGGTGTCCGCCGCCGGCCGGGTTCTGGAAATTCAGGCGTTTGGGCCGGGAATAGGGCTCGATATGCCGGTACTCCGGGCGAACGCAGTGTTCTGCAAAATGGATACGGTATTGAGTGACCATTTCCGTTATCTGGTGCATGGCTGCACTCCTGTGTGGCACGACGGTCGGGGAAAAAGAACGGATACCCTCACCCCCGAGCGGAGAGCATCCGTAAGCCTTTGGCCATTCCGGCTGCCTGCCGGGCCCCGGCCAGATCCAGCTCTGGCACGGGGCGATGTCGTTATGGATGTAATCCGGTCAGGCAGATGGCCCTGAAACTCACCACGTATTGAGGATCCACTCTTTGTTGCGGGTGTATTCCATGTGGGCGAACAGGGTATTGGCGATGGTCTCGCCCAGTTCCATGGCACCCTGGTACCCCATGGTCGGCTTGCGGTACAGGCCGGCCCGGTCAAAGGTCGGGAAGCCGACCCGGACCATCGGGATGTTGGCCTCAATGGCCACATAGCGGCCTTTGGAGTGCCCCATGATCAGGTCAAGGTGCAGGCCGTTGTTGATGCGTTTTTCCAGCTCCCACAGGTCGGCGTTGTGGATCACTTCGATATCGAAGTGGGCCGCTTCACGCAGTTGCAGGAGACGCGGATCTTTCTTGTACTTGCGGCCCTGGTCGTCACCGATCAGCAGCAGGACCGGTTCCAGTTCAACTTCCATGCAGAACTGGGCCAGACCAAACACCAGGTCCGGATGGCCGAAAATGGCCACTTTCTTGTTGGCGAAGAACATATGTGCTAGGTCAGCCAGGGCATCCAGGGCCAGACCGCGCTCGCGGGCCAGGGACTCCGGAATGTCCTTGCCGGTGATCTTGGCGATCTCGCGCAGCATGTCATCGGTGTTCTTGATGCCGTACGGCGTATTCACCACGTGGTTGGGCACTTCGTAGGTTTTCTTCAGCAGATCACCCGTGGAAGCCCCTTCGTAGCGGGCCAGTGACAGGGTCGCCAGGGCGTTGGCGCTGTTGGCGATGTCTTCAACCGTAGTGCGGCCATGGGTGTCGATGCTCTTGTCCGGCATCATCGGGGAATCGAAATCTTCGATATCCATGAAGATGTCCGCCTCGACGCCCATTTCTTTCATGTAGCGCTTGAGCAGGGTCACGTCGCCGGGGTTGACCCAGCCCGGGAAGACATTCAGGCGGCCGCTCGGAGCACCCTTGCCTTTTTCGGCCGTAATGGTCTTGAACACCGACTTGACGCATTCGTCGTAGCCGCTGACGTGGCTGCCCTTGAAGCTTGGAGTGTGTACCGGGGCCAGATAGATCTTGCGGTCCGGAAACTCGGCTTTCAGGGCCTTGTTGCACAGGTTGATGGTGCCTTCGATGTCATCGCCGATCACCTCGGTGGAGCAGGTGGTGATGATCGGGATCACCCGCAGGTTGGGGTAGCGGCGGGCCATGACCAGCACGCCTTCCTCGACCCGCTTGGAACCGCCGAATACTGCAGATTCTTCGTGCAGCGAGGTGGAGGCGACGTCAAAGTTTTCCTTGAAGTGCTGGGCGAACAGCAGGCGGACGAACATGGTACAGCCCTGGCCACCATGGACCAGCGGGATGCAGTCCTTGATGCCGATACCGGCGAACTGGGCTCCTGCCGGCTGGCAGTCGTACATCGGGTTGATGATCCCTTCACGGTCACGGGCGACCAGCTTGACGTCTGGTCCCACGGTTTGCAGCGTTGCGTCACAATTGCTCATGGAGAACTCCTGCGCAGGCGGAGGCGATGACCCCGCGCCGGCGGCTCAAATCAGTAAAGGTGGTCATTCAGCTCGCGGTTGGTCGAGCGGGTAATGGCAACATCGACCAGGCGGATCTTGAGGCCCTCAATCAGGTTGCCGATTTCGTCCGCGGCCATTTTTTCGCCCGCCCAAGGGAAGCGTTCGCGCAGGTCGGAAACCATCACCATGGCATCGGCGTAGAACAGGCGGTCCTGGGGTGTTTCACGGACCGGCTGCTCACCACTCATCAGACGCTTGACCTGATCCAGGACTCCGTTGATGTTGTCCTTGCGGTCCCAGGTCCGGGAGAAGAACTGCCACAGGCAGCGCTCTTCCACGTAGTTGAACATGTCGGATACTTTGGTCTCGCTCATCAGGCAGCTCCACGAACGATGATGGGGGTTTCCTGGGTCTTGTCGCAGATGTCCACGGCAGCCAGGTGGCGCAGCGGGTTGTACACGGCGTTGTACATGTCGCGGGCCAGGTTCACGAAGCCTTCAAAGCCCATGTACGGGCCGTTGTGGTAGGCATGGCCGTTGACGTAGGGGATGTGCAGTTTCTTGACCAGCTCGCCAACGCGCGGGCCGGTGAAGATCACGTCCGGCTTGACCAGATCAATGATCTCGAAGAACTCCAGCTCGTTGCCGTCATCGATGTAGTAGGTGCCCTCACGGCCCCGGGCGATGACTTTCTCGAAGTCTTCTTCGTGACCGAACTTGGAGGACATGGCCACCACTTCAACGCCCAGGTCATCCTCAACCGACTTGGTCCAGTGCCACAGGCGCGGGCCGCCTGTCCAGATGGCCATTTTCTTGCCTTCCAGATGCTTCTTGTACCAGTCCAGCTTCGGCTTCCACTTGGCATATTCGTCGGCGATCAGCGCTTCACCTTTTTCTTCGATGCCGAAGAAGGCGCAGACTTTGCGGATGCCTTCCGCCATGTAGTTGAAGCCCCAGGAGTCGATATCCAGACGGGGAATGCCATAGCGCTTTTTCAGCTCGTTGGCGATGTAGCCGGAGGAGCGGGCACAGTTGACCACGTTCAGCTGGGCCTGGTGCATGCAGCGCAGGTCGTCGTAGGTGCCGTTGCCGGTAAAGTGGGCAACCACCTGGATACCCAGACGGTCCCAGTAGGTCTGCAGCAGCTGGGTATCACCCTGAATATTGAAGTCACCAATGAAGTTCATGGTGTATTCGCTGGTGATTTCCTTCTCCATCGTCTCGACTTTTTCGTTGATCCAGCCGATGTTCAGGACGTGGTGACCCTTGGACTGGGACACACCGGAGAAGCCGGGGCATTCCACCGTGAAGATGTCCACATCAGGACGGTCCTTCATCACCTTCTTGGTCACCGCCTTGATGTCGTCACCGATCAGGGCAGTCGGGCAGGTTGTGTAGACGATCATCCGCTTGATGTCGGGCATCTCGTTAAAGGCTTCGTGGATGCTCGTTTCCAGCCGTTTCTCGCCACCAAACACCACATGGCTTTCTTTCATGTCGGTGGACCAGACGTACTTCAGGTTGAAGTGGCCGTTGTCGGTCGGGTAGCGCTTGGTGTGCCAGGTGTCATAAGCACAGCCCAGCGGGCCGTGGATCATCTGGATGGTGTCTTTCAGCACACCGCCGATTACCAGCTTGGCACCGCAGAAAGCACAGCCACGCTCGGACAGGGTGCCCGGAATGGTCGGCGCGTTGGCAATCGGCAAAAATTCGCGGGTGTCCTCGTGCGCCGCTTTCAGATAAATATGCTTCTGACGCTCGGGGATATCTTTATCGCACTCCAGCAGTACCATTGGCATGGATCTGTCTCCTTCGTAGGCGTAGTTTGGTGGCCCATGACCGGTACCCGATCCGGGGGCCTTAAAACCGGTTAGCAGCAACAGAAGGGCAGGATGCGTGCCATTTATTATTTGCATTGCATATAAAAAAGCACGCATACGCCTGGCGCAGTGCAAACTTATTTATTAACAACAGGTTATAGAAAAAGATTTATTGACCGCCCGCCCGCCGGAGCCGCAGGCGATCCGGCCGGCCACCAGACGGTAAATGGACACGGAGGAACGTCAGGTCATTTTTGTTCAGCAGGGAACGGAAGTCCCCTGCTCTGTACACCCAGGTGCGTGCCGGAACGCCATTCCGGACAGGCCTGGACCAGGAACCCCCATCAGGAGATTTCCATGTCTAACCGCAGCAGCCATCTTGTTGTCCTGGCCGAATTCAGCCTCCGCCCCGGCAGTCTGGATGCCTTTCTGGAACTGGCCCACAGTGATGCCCGGGAGTCACTGGCCCGCGAAGAATTCTGTCTGGCCTTCGAGATTCTGATTCACGCCACAGATGCGGACACGGTGGTCCTGCATGAGGTTTACCGCGACCGGGCAGCCTTTGAATACCACAAGACCCTGCCGCACTTTGCGGCCTTTCTGGAGGGCTGCCAGCCCCTGCTGGCCAGCGAGCCGGTTATCCGCCTGTTCCACAGCGCGCTCCGGGGGCAATGAGCCCAGGCACCGGCCTGGCAGCCTGATCGCCCCTGCAGGTACAGGAATCCGGATTTTTGTACGTTAGCGAACCCTCCGGGGCACCGCTTGCAGGCAACCCCGGAGAAGCCGGACTCAGCTGCTGTACGTCCGGCCTTTCCAGCGGGAGCGCACACCGCGCCAGTAGCGGATGGCCGAGCTCCAGGTCATCCCCAGGTAGAAGGCCGCACTGACCGGCAGCAACAGCGCCCAGCCCGCAGGCATCTGGTAATAACGCAGAACCGGCAGGTAGCTGAACATCAGACAGCCCAAGGCCAGCAGCGCCCAGCCCTGGCCGGCCGGCAGGCCCAGGGCAACCAGGGGACCCGCATAGGCCAGCAGGAACAGGGCGGTCACTGCCAGCAGGGCCATGCTGGAATAACCCAGCTGGGTAAAGGCCGAGCGGGCCACCATGTCGTGAATGGACTTCAGATCGCCGTAAGGCCGCAGGCTGACAACGCCCCTGCTCAGGCCAATCCAGGTGCGGTAGCCGGCATTCTTCACCTGGCGGGCCAGACTGCAATCGTCAATCAGTGCATGCTTCAGGCTGGCAAAGGCTCCCGTCGCCTGCAGCACCTCCTGGTCAACCAGGATGCAGCCCCCGGCAGCAGCAGCCACCAGCCGGTTACCGGTATTGGACAGGCCAAAGGGATAAAGCAGCTTGAAGTAATACACAAAAGCCGGCAGCAGCAGGCGGTCCCAGAAACTGGTCCGGCGCAGGTCGGCCATCAGCGAAACAAACTGCCGGCCCTGCTGCTGCTTGAGCGCCAGCAGGGCCGGCAGCAGACCTGGCAGCAGCTGGATATCCGCATCCATCAGCAGCACCACCGGCGTCCGGACATGGGCCTTGCCCTGCTCCAGGGCCCAGAGCTTGCCGGCCCAGCCTTCCGGCAGGGGCTGGCCGCTGACGATCCGGACATTCGGATAACGGGCCGCAATGCGGGCGGTGTCATCTTCCGACTGGTCATCCACCACAATGATCTGCAGGCCATGGCCCTGCTGCTGCAGGGCTTCCAGGGTATGGCCGATGGTATCCGCCTCATTGCGGGCCGGGATCAGCACAGTGATCTGCTGCAGATCGGCACCGGCCACGGCAGCCGGGTCCGCCTCCAGCCGCTCCCGGGTTCCCCAGGGCTGCCAGGGCAGCAGCAGCAGCCCGCCCCAGATCAGTACCGGCAGGAGGATCAGCAGCCAGCCCAATGGGCCGGGAAGAATCAGGAGTCCGCTGTCCATCAGGCATTTTCTCCGTTCCGGGCCGGCTCCGCAGATACAGTAACAGCCTCCTGCAGGGCCGGAACCGGATAATGCACCGGCAGGTCGGGGGCCATCGGCCCGTCAGTTTTCGGGCCACGCAGGGCCACCCACAAAGCCTTCAGCGGATGGGCCACGGTATCCTCGACGGCACTGCCCTCAAAACCACAATGGGCCATGCAGTTGGCACATTTGGGGTTGATGCCGACGCCATAGCTGTCCCAGGGCGTTTCGTCCATCAGCGCCCGGTAGGTGGGGGCATAACCTTCATCCGGCAGCAGGTAACAGGGTTTCTGCCAGCCGAAGATGCTGTAGGTCGGGTTCGACCAGGGCGTGCACTGATACGCCTGGTTGCCGGCCAGGAAGTCGAGGAACATGGAGGAATGATTGAAAACCCATGGACTGCGGCGGGCCTTGCCCTGGCGGAAAATCTTGCGGAACAGGTTCTTGCTTTCAGTCCGGCCCAGAAAGACATCCTGACGGGGCGCGTGCTCGTAGCTGTAACCCGGTGACACTGTGATGCCCTCAATGCCCAGGGTCATGGCGTAATCAAAGAAATCGGCCACTTCTTCCGGTGGCTCCCGGTTGAACAGGGTGCAGTTGATGGTGACCCGGTACCCCCGGGAACGCGCCAGCCTGATCGCGGCCACCGCCTTGTCAAACACGCCGTCCATGCATACCGAGGCATCGTGCCGCTCCTTCAGGCCATCCAGATGGACCGACCAGGTGAAATAGGGGGACGGCTGGTATTCGTCAATATGCCGGGTCAGCAGGATGGCATTGGTGCACAGGTACACGAACTTCTTGCGGGCAATCAGACCCCGCACCAGCCCGGGCATGTCCTTGTGGATCAGCGGCTCGCCTCCGGGGATCGAGACCACCGGGGCCCCGCACTCATCCACCGCCCGCAGGGCATCGTCCACACTCATGCGCTGGCGCAGGACCTCCTTTGGATGGTCGATCTTGCCGCAGCCGGCACAGGACAGATTGCACTGGAACAGGGGCTCCAGCATCATCGCCAGAGGGTAACGCTTCTGGCCGGCCAGTTTTTTGCCGAGGATGTAACGTGCAATCGTGATTTGCTGGATAAGGGGAATGCCCAAGGCTCTCTCCGCACTGTCAGTTGACCATCTAATAAAGCGGGAACACGCCGGAACTACGCAGCAAACAGCTCCGCATGGGCCTGGCGCAGGCGCTCCCATTCGATCCTGAACCAGGGCGTGAACTGCCCGGGCTGTTCGGCCATTTCCCGGTCCAGGGCTGCCGGAGCCACATAACGCAGCGCGGCCACCTCGGTGAGGTTCAGCACGGGCTCGTCAGCACAGTGTCCGGCATAGACCCAGCACAGCTCATGTTCGGCACCCTCCCCGCCGAACCGGGCCTGGTACTGGAACTTGAACAGGAAACGCAGCGGACAGGCAAGGCCCAGCTCCTCCCGGAGACGGCGCCGGACAGCCTCCTCCTGCAACTCGCCCCGGCGGGGATGGCTGCAGCAGCTGTTGGACCAGTAGCCCGGCCACAGCCGCTTGCCGGGTGCCCGCTGCTGCAGCAGCAGCTCACCCTGCGGGTTAAAAATGAACAGCGAAAAGGCCCGGTGCAACTGCCCCGGGCCAGCATGGACCGAGGCCTTGTCCAGAAAGCCGGTCTCCCGGTCGGCGGCATCAACCAGGATCAGCGGTTCGTCATCAAAGGAGACTACTGTCTCCGAATGCTGCCATGACGGCCCGCCCTGCCTGCACTTCGCCAAGATCAACTCCACCCTGAAATCCGGAGGCGGCATCATACCCCAGAAGGCCACAGGTGCAACGCGGCCCACCGGTACCTGCCATCGGAATTGATCTGGAGCGGCCTGGCAGCCCTTACTATGGATCGGGCTGTGCTGTTATGATCAGCCGATTGTCATCAACCGACGTGTTCATGTCTTCCCAGCACTTTTTCAGCACCCTCTGGTTTGTATTTGGCACCAGCCTGGTGTTCATGGCGGCGGGCTATGCC
>DIDB01000090.1 GCA_002417905.1 Pseudomonadaceae bacterium UBA5811 | reverse complement strand
CCAGTACACCGACCAAAGGCCCAGATAACCCGCCACAGCCCCCCAGAGCGCATCTGCCAGCGGCACCTGCAGCAGCCCGCAGCCGCTCAGCACCAGGCCCAGCCACAACAGCGGCAGCACCAGATCATCCGGCAGCAGCTGGCAATCCAGATCAATCAGCGCCAGGGCCAGCAGGGCCCGCCCCAATACCAGAAAAGCCAGCAACGGCCAGCCCGGCCCGAAATGCCAGGCCGTCCAGGCCGACCGCACGGCACTGCCCAGCTCAACCAGCGGATAACGCACGGAAATGGGCGCCTGACAGGTCCGGCAGCGACCCCGTAACCATAACCAGCTCAAGACCGGGATATTTTCCAGTGCGCCAATTGGATGCCCACAATGCGGGCAGCGGGAACGCGGTAGCGCCAGGCCCAGCGGCTCCGGTCCGGCAACCGCTGGCAGGCCCAGCACCTCCCGGGCCTGAACCTCCCAGTCCCGCTGCATCATCAGCGGCAACCGGTAAACCAGCACATTGATAAAGCTGCCGACCAGCAGCCCCAGCACGGCAGCAGCACCCAGCAGCCACAACGGATGCGCCTGGAAAAAAACCTGCAGCGCCATTTAAACCACCGAGCCCAGCTGGAAGATTGGCAGGTACATGGCCACCACCAGACCACCAACCACCACCCCAAGCACCGCCATGATCATTGGCTCCATCAGCGTGGTCAGGTTGTCCACCATATGATCCACCTCGGCCTCATAAATTCCGGCAACCCGGTCCAGCATCTCGTCCAGGGCACCTGATTCCTCACCAATTGCCGTCATCTGCACTGCCATGGGTGGAAAAATGCCGGTTGAAGCCATGGAAACATTCAGCTGCATCCCGGATGAAACATCTGTGCGGATTTTGTCCACCGCGTTGCGGAACACAATATTGCCAGTAGCGCCCGCTACCGAGGTCAGTCCGTCCACCAGCGGCACCCCGGCAGCAAAGGTTGTAGCCAGCGTCCGGGCAAAACGGGCCACCACTGACTTGTACTGGATGACGCCCACCAGCGGCAGCTTCAGCAGCAAACGGTCACAGCCATGGCGCAAACCGGCCGAACGCTGGTAAGCCATGCGGAACACCACCACAAACAGCAATACACCACCGAACGCTACATACCACCATTCAGTCAGCCAGTGGGACAGATCAATAATCATCTGGGTAAACAACGGCAGTTTGGCACCAAAGCTGGCAAACACACTCTCAAACTGCGGCACCACCTTGAGCAGCAAAATGGCCGTCACCACAATGGCCACCACCACCACCGCAGCCGGATAGGTCATGGCCTTCCTGATCTTGGCTTTCAGCGCCTCGGTTTTTTCCCGGTACGTTGCCACCCGCTCCAGCAGGGTTTCCAGCGCCCCGGACTGTTCTCCGGACTCCACCAGGTTGCAGTACATTTCATCAAAATATTTAGGTTTTTTACGCAGTGCACTGGCCAGGCTGTTTCCTGCGGCAATCTCGGCCCGGATTTCCGCCACCAGCTTGCGCATGTTCGGGTTTTCAAAGCCACCCGCAATAATGTCAAACGCCTGTAGCAGCGGCACACCCGCGCGCACCATGGTGGCCAGCTGCCGGGTAAGCAGGGCAATATCTGCCGGCCTGATCCGCTTGCCCTCGCCAAACAGTGACATCCCCTGGCGACGCACCCTTGTGGGCCGGATACCCTGCTTGCGCAGCTGGGCCTTGACCAGCGACGGGCTGACACCCACCAGCTCCCCCTTGACTTTGGCCCCCTTGCGGTCCGTACCCTCCCACAAATAGGTACTGGCCTTTGGGCCTTTGGCTGCGGTCTTGCGTGCCATGCTCAGTCCTCCGTCACCCGGTTGACCTCCTCAAGGCTGGTAATGCCCTGCATCACCTTGTGCAGGGCCGCCGTGCGCAGATCCTTGAAGCCTTCAGCCCGCATCCGCGCAGCGATTTCAATCGAATTGCCATCCGCCATGATCAGCTCCTGCAGGGCCGGCGTAATCCGCGCCACTTCATAAATGCCGGTCCGTCCCCGGTAACCCCCATTGCAGTCCTCACAGCCCACCGGGCCATACAGGGTAAAGGTACCCAGCTTTTCCCGGGGAAACCCCTCCTCCAGCAATGCCTCATCGGGCACATGAATGACCTTGCGACACTTGGGGCACAACTTGCGGGCCAGCCGCTGGGCAATAATCAGGTTCACCGAAGTGGCAATATTAAACGACTGGACCCCCATATTCCGCAGCCGGGTCAGGGTTTCTGCTGCGCTGTTGGTGTGCAGGGTAGACAGCACCAGGTGACCGGTCTGGGCAGCCTTGATGGCAATTTCCGCTGTTTCCAGATCGCGGATCTCTCCCACCATGATGATGTCCGGGTCCTGGCGCAAAAAGGCCCGCAGTGCGGAAGCGAAATCCAGCCCCTGCTTCGGGTTGACATTCACCTGGTTGATGCCTTCCAGGTTGATCTCTACCGGGTCTTCCGCCGTGGAAATATTGACATCTGGCGTATTCAGGATATTCAGCCCGGTATACAGGGAGACCGTCTTGCCCGAACCGGTCGGCCCCGTAACCAGAATCATCCCCTGGGGCAGGTTCAGTGCCTCCAGATACAGCGCCTTCTGGTCATCCTCATAGCCCAGCGCATCAATGCCCATTCTGGCACTGGCCGAGTCCAGAATCCGCATCACCACCTTTTCCCCCCACAGGGTGGGCAGGGTACTGACCCGGAAATCAATGGCCTTGCTGCTGGAAATATTCAGCTTGATCCGCCCATCCTGGGGCCGGCGTTTCTCGGCAATATCCAGCCCGGCCATTACCTTGAGCCGGGCCGAAATCCGGCTGACCAGCTGTACCGGCGGGTGGGCCACCTCATGCAACACCCCGTCCGTACGGAACCGCACCCGGTAGATGTTTTCGTAAGGCTCAAAATGCAGGTCCGAAGACCCCCGGCGGATCGCCTCCAGCAGCATCTTGTTAACAAAGCGCACCACCGGGCCATCTTCGGTCTCGCTTTCCTTGCGGCTGTTTTCCTCTTCCTCTTTCTGCTCCTGCCGGGCCTCCTCGGCCAGCGCGCCCAGATCCGCATCAGAAAAATTGACCGCACCGGTTCCGGCATCCAGATAACGCTCAATGGCGACCCCCAGCTGCTGGTCATCGGCCAGAACCGCTTCTACCACCAGCCGGGTGGTGAACTGGATATCGGTCACCGGCTGTTGCAGGGTCGGATCCGACAGGGCAATAAACAGCTTGTTACCCCGTTTGAACAGCGGCAACACCCGGTGCTGGCGGATCAGCTTCTCGCTGACCAGTTCCCGCTCCGGCATGCTGTCCCGCTCCACCGCCTCCAGATCAACACAGGGCAGCCCGAAACAGTCCATGCCTACTTCCAGAATGGCACGGCTACTCACCAGATGATGCTGAACCAGCCAGGTCACAAAAGGCATTTTGCTATTACGGGCAGCGACCCAGGCCTCTCCGGCCTGAGCCTCACCCAGCGCCCCGGCCTGCACCAGCTGCCGGGCCAGGCCACCCAGCCCGCCCGGTGCCACCAGATTCTCGTTAACCATGCCCCGCTCCGGCTGCCCGACAGGGGCAGCAACTGACAAAAAAAGTCATATCCTGCCGTAAACGGGCAACCCAAACCAGTTGCCCAAACCTGAAGCCGGGCAGCTTAACGGACGGCCAATGGCAATAAACCGGCACCGGATCAAAAAAGAGCTGATTTTCAGACAAACCGGAATGCACCCTGCATATACTGGGCGCATCCGTAACAACCCATCCGCAAGGAACGAAAATGAAAGGTCAAAAAGGTTTTACCCTGATTGAACTGATGATTGTGGTGGCAATCATCGGAATTCTGGCAGCCATTGCCCTGCCAGCCTATCAGGATTATGTGGCCAAATCGCAGATTGCTGCGGGCCTGGCCGAAATCAGCGGTGGCGTAGTCGCCTATGAGGAAGGCATCCAGTCTGGAAATCGTACAGTTAGTCCATCCGCTAGTGAAATTGGCCTGTCGAGCTCAACAACTCGATGTGATATCAAAGTAGGCGGAAGTTGGACCACCACAAATGGCCAGACGATCGTCTGTACACTCAAGGGCAATCCAACAGTTACGGGTGCAACAATCACCCTGACTCGTGGCACTTCAGGCCGCTGGCCTTGTAAGGTATCAGGCGGGCAGCTGAGTAGTAATACCAAATACCTTCCCTCGGGTTGCACGTATTAACCAGCACCTTCCGGGTAATGCTCCACAGAACGCTCCTTCAGGGAGCGTTTTGCATTTCTTGTTATAACTTCTTTAGTTCATATGACCTCAGTCCGTTTTTTCCGTTTATTGCTGCCGGCACTCCTGTTCGCTGCAGTCGTGCTGGTTTTCTGGCCGGGCCTGACCGGCGGCTTTATTTTTGACGATTTTCCAGCATTAGTTCAGAACAATCAGCTGCATATTACCCGCCCTGACGGAGTC
>DIDB01000120.1:2653-3041 GCA_002417905.1 Pseudomonadaceae bacterium UBA5811 | reverse complement strand
CCAGGGCTTCAGCAATGGATTTGCCAATGCTGGTTTTGCCTACCCCGGGCGGCCCTTCTACCGCTTCAGCGTGGGCGGCATGCGCGACGAAGCCGAGATCAAGGGCCACCGGCGCACCTACATCGGTGCCCTGCCCGGCAAGCTGGTGCAGGCCCTGAAAGACGTCAAGGTCATGAATCCGGTCATCATGCTGGACGAAATCGACAAGATGGGCGCCAGTTACCAGGGTGATCCGGCCTCGGCCCTGCTGGAAACCCTGGATCCGGAACAGAATGTCGAATTCCTCGACCACTATCTGGATCTGCGTCTTGACCTGTCCAAAGTGCTGTTTGTCTGCACGGCCAATACCCTGGACTCCATCCCTGGTCCGCTGCTGGACCGCATGGAG
>DIDB01000120.1:0-2600 GCA_002417905.1 Pseudomonadaceae bacterium UBA5811 | reverse complement strand
CCGCTGCTGGACCGCATGGAGGTTATCCGGCTTTCCGGCTACATCGCCGAAGAAAAACTGGCTATCGCCAAAAAACACCTGTGGCCCAAACAACTGGCCAAAGCGGGCGTCAGCAAAAGCCAGCTGGCAGTCAGCGATGCCGCCCTGAAAGCAGTGATTGATGGCTATGCCCGGGAAGCCGGCGTGCGGCAGCTGGAAAAACAGCTGGGCAAAATCGTGCGCAAGGCCGTGGTCCAGCTGCTAAAAAAACCCGAAGAAAAAATCCGGGTCACTCCGGCCGATCTGGAAAGCTACCTTGGCGGCCCGATCTTCCGCAACGAACAGCTGCTGTCCGGGATAGGCATCATCACCGGCCTTGCCTGGACCAGCATGGGTGGCGCAACCCTGCCCATTGAAGCCACCCGGATTCATACCCTGAACCGGGGTTTCAAGCTGACCGGGCAACTGGGTGACGTGATGAAAGAGTCTGCTGAAATCGCCTACAGCTACATCAGCTCACACCTCAAGGAGTACAAGGGCGATCCGGAATTTTTTGACCAGGCCTTTGTCCACCTGCACGTTCCAGAAGGGGCCACGCCCAAGGATGGCCCCAGTGCTGGCATCACCATGGCCAGTGCCCTGCTGTCCCTGGCCCGCAACCAGGCCCCGAAGAAGAACGTGGCCATGACCGGCGAACTGACCCTGACCGGCCAGGTCCTGCCGATTGGCGGTGTCCGGGAAAAAGTCATTGCCGCACGCCGCCAGAAAATCAGCGAGCTGATCCTGCCCGAAGCCAACCGCAGCCAGTTCGAAGAACTGCCGGATTACCTGAAAGAGGGCCTGACCGTACACTTTGCCCGGCGCTACACCGATGTAGCCAAAATCCTGTTCTAGCCTCACCCGGACAGCCTGCCCGGCCAGGCTGTCCCAGCCCATACGCCAGAATTTATTGCGGGTTTTGTGACAGGGTTCATCCTGCTGTCCACCCGGAAAACAGCCATGGTTTTACCCTTAACCCCCAACGGCTCCAATAACAACCCATCCCCCTAAAAAAGCCGCTGCCACCAAGGAACCACCATGCCTGATGCTGAAACCCTGCAGTTTGCCGGCAAACCGGTCGTAACCTGGGAGCCCGGACAGCGTCTGCCGGACCCGGCCAGCCATGCCATCCGCCTGTCCGTCACCGCCTATGACCGCCAGCTGACATTCGCCGAATACTTCCGGCAGTTTCTTCAGTCGAAGCCGCTTGACCGGCTGGATACCCTGCTGATTGGCAGCTGGGGCGAGCCTTATGGCAGTGATGTACAAACCGCCCTGATCCCGCTGATCAGCGCTGCCAGACAGCTTCCTGCCCTGAAAAATCTGGCCATTGCCGACATGGACCCGGATGAATGTGAAGTCGCATGGATCCAGCTGGGCGACCTCTCTGCCCTGTACCAGGCATTTCCCGGGCTGGAAAAACTAAAGATCCGGGGCTCGGATGGCCTGCAGCTGGGCCGGATGATCCTGTCCGGACTGGATACCCTGATCCTGGAAAATGCCGGGCTGCCCGCCAGTATCCTGGAGCAGATTGCCACGGCCTGCCTGCCACGGCTGGAGCATCTGGAACTCTGGCTGGGCCACCCGGAAGGGGGCTGCGATATTACCGGAGCACACCTGCAACAACTGCTGGAAGCCCTGCCGCGCTTTCCCGCGCTGCGCTATCTCGGCCTGCGCAACGCCCATCAGGCTGACGAGCTGGCCTGCCTGCTGGCCCGTATCCCCCTGCCCGCAACGCTTGAAACACTGGACCTGTCCGGAGGTACACTAGGTGACCGGGGCGGTGAGGCCCTGCTCAAGACCTTCGGCACTCCGGGAACCCTGCAGCAGCTCGACCTGCACTTCCACTATCTGTCCGATGCCATGATGGCCCGCCTGCAACAGCTGCCCTGCCAGGTCAACCTGGCCGAGCCCAATGCCATTGACCACCACAACGGTGAAGAATGCCGCTATATCCTGCTCTCCGAATGATCCGACACCCGGTACCCGCGCTCCTGCTCCTGCTGGGGGGTTGCAGCAGCGGATCAGTCCCGGATGCCCGGCTGGCTCTCAGCCAGGACCAGCACTGCCCGGCCAGACTGCAGCGCGGTGAAACCCTGCAACTGGAGCTGCCAGCCGATCCGGCATCCGGCTACCGCTGGTACCTGCGGGAAAACTCTGCCGAACTGCTGCAGCAGCTGGGCCCGGAACAGCTTAACAACAGCACCAGCCACTGGCGCTTCCGGGCCATCCACCGTGGAACCGGCCGGCTGATTCTTGGCTACCGGCCGGCCCGGGAAGCGGGTACCGACCCCGATGACCTGTTCGACTGCCGGATCATCGTCGAGTAACCCCCCCGGCCGGCCAGTTTCGCTACAATGCCGCCCCTGTCCAGCCCGAACACCTGCCCGCCGTGAGCCACAACCCCGACCGCCTGTTTGCCCGCCCGCTGCCCCATGTGCCGGACTTCGCTTTCAATGAGGACGTTGCCCGGGTTTTCCCGGACATGATCAAGCGCTCGGTGCCCGGCTACCCGGCCATTGTTGAAAATATTGGCGTACTTGCCAGCCAGTTTGCCCAACCTGACCGCTGCCTGTATGACC
>DIDB01000062.1 GCA_002417905.1 Pseudomonadaceae bacterium UBA5811 | reverse complement strand
GGAGGGCCGACGCGGCTGCCCTGGTGCACCAGGCGTTGAGGCGTCCGGAATTGGCCAGCGCCCGCTGTTCCCGCACAGCTCGTAAGCCCTGCCAGCGTGGATCGGCCAGAATGGCCTGCTGCTGGTGCCGGTCCAGAGTGATGATCAGGTCAGGATCCCACAGCAGCAGCTGTTCCGGCTGGATGCGGGCATCCGCCTGCAGGCCGGCCTCAGCTGCCACATTGAGGCCGCCGGCCAGGCGGATCCAGGCATCGACCATGGAGTGGCGGCCCTCCGTGTCCAGCGGGGTAGCTCCGGCATAGTAGACCCGGGGCCGCTGCTGGCCAGGCAGTCCGGCCAGCCCCTGGCTGACCCGTTGCAGGACGGAATCATAGTACTGGACAAAGGCCGTGGCTTTTTTCTGTTCTGCGGGCCCCATGGCGTCGCCAAGCAGCCGGACTGCGGCTTTCAGGCTGTCCGGGTCATGATATTCAAGGTTCAGCACGGCGATGCCCAGCGGCGCCAGCCGCCGGGCCAGATGCGGGTTGCCGGTCCAGAGCGTGACCAGCTGTGGCTGCAGGGCCAGCAGGGCCTCAAGGTTGACTCCTGCCGGCCGGGTGAAGGGGGTGCCCGCCTGGCGAACCGCCGGTACGATCCGCTGTAGCCAGGGGTTGTCCCGTACTTCCGGGGTGATGGCCACCAGTTTTTGCGGTTCGCTCAGGGCCAGGATCAGCGAGGCCATGGAAATGCCCGGCGTGCCCACCCGGGTGACCGGTCCGGCCAGGGTCAGGGTATGGCCGGTCTGGTCGGTCAGTGTGCGGGCTTTTGCGGTGGTGCCGGATAGCAGCAGGGCCAGCAGCAGGGCGGCGAGAGTCCGGCCCGTCATGCTCAGAAAGCCAGCGTGGTGGACAGGGACAGGGTGCGTGGCGCGCCCAGATACAGGATGCCCGAGCGGGTGGTCCAGTAGTTCTTGTTGGTCAGGTTGGCGATATTGAAGCGCCAGGTGGACTGGACGCCCTGCAGGCGGAAGCTGTAGCGCAGCCCGGCATCATAGGTGGTGACCGGGTTGACATAGAGCCGGTTGGCCGCATCCCAAGGCACCTTGCCGGTATAGGACAGGCCGCCGTTGACCACCAGACCGGGCAGGACCGGCGTCAGATTGTATTCGGCATACAGCTTGCCCATCCGCTCCGGGACACCCTGCGGGGTTTTGCCGGTATTGCTTGCGGCTTTGGTGATTTTGGCATTCAGGCCGGTATAGCCACCGGTGATAGTCAGGTCGCGGGTGGCCTTGCCGGTAAAGGTAAACTCCCAGCCCTTGTGGACAGCCCGGCCATCCTGGCTGGCCAGATTGGTGGTCGGGTCGACGTACTGGTTGGCATTGCGGATATGGAACCAGGCGAGGTTCAGCTCCAGGCCGCCCAGGGTGGTCTTGAGGCCCACTTCTTTTTGCTTGCTGACGTAGGGTGCGAAGGCTTCGCCGGCATTGGCCGTGGTGGCTCCGGCCACCATGCCCTGCTGCAGGGCCTCGACATAGCTGGCGTAGGCGGTGATCCAGGGCAGGGGCTTGATGGCGATGGAGTAGGCCGGGCTGAATTCGTTGTCGTCGTAATGGGTTACGCTGCGTTTGCCGGCCGCGGTCCGGCTGCGCACATAGTCATTGACCCAGGCCCGGGTGCCACCTGCCATCAGGGACAGATGTTCGCCTGCATCAATCTGGTCGGCGATGATCAGGGTCTTGTAGTGGGTTTCCTGTGATGAGCTGGTGCCTTGGGGCGGTGGACTCCAGGCGGGATGGCCGGGGTCTGTGTAAAGGTTGCCAGAGTACACCGTACTGTAGGTGGTGCCGTGATAGCCATTGTTGCCGGCATCAAAAGAGTCGCGGGTGATGCCGAAGGTGATCTTGTGCTTCAGCCAGGGGCCGGTGTTGAGGTGGGTATCCAGAAACAGGCTGAACTGTTTGACGATGGTGTTGAATTCGCTCTGGGAGTCCACCCGCCATTTGTAGTCGAGTTGTGGATCCTGCCAGACCTGCCGGTTCAGGAAGTACTCGCGTTCCACCTTGCTGTAACGGGCCTTGAAGCGCAGGGTGAACAGGTCGTTCAGCTGGCTGTCCAGACTGAGGCCAAAGCGGTTGGTCGCGTCGGTTGCGCCCGTGTAAGGCGCTCCCCAGTTCCTGGAGGCATCTGGTGCTTTGGGGATGCCGATGCTGGCCGTGGTCATGAACAGGGCCTGGGCATAGTTCAGATGGCGCCGGGAGCGGCTGGCATCCAGGCTCAGCAGGGTTCCCGGGCTGATCTGCCAGTCCAGGGCACCCGAGTAGAGGTAGCGCTTCTGGCTCTGGTGATCAAGACCACCGGTGTCGCCCTTGTCCGAGTCCACCAGGTTGATCCGGTAGGCCAGGCTGTCGGTAATCGGTCCGCCCAGATCCAGATGGCCATAGACCTGTTCGTCATACAGGCCGAGGGTAAACTCGCGCAGCGGGGTCCGGGTCGGCCGTTTCAGGGCATGGTTGATCATCCCGGCCGGCGAGGTGATGCCATAAAGAAAGCCGGTGGCCCCACTGATAACCTCAATGCGTTCCTTGTCTTCCATGGGCTGGTAAACATCAAAGCTGCGCATGCCGTCCACTGCCATGTTGTAGCTCCATGTCGAGGCCGAAAAGCCGCGGATGGTGTAGTAGGGCGTGATCTGGCTGGAGCCGGTATTGTTGTACACGGTCGGTGCGTACTTCAGGGCTTCGGTGGTGGTCGTGGCTTGGATATTGCGGATCAGGCCGGAGGAGACGCTGGTAATGGAAAACGGTGTGTTCTGGGGGCGGACCTTGCCAAACGGGCCAAGCTGGGCGGTGTCGCTCCGGTAGCCGGCTTCGGCGCTGCCATCCAGGGGCTGTGGCTGTTGCTGCTGGCCGCTGATCTCGACCTGCTCCAGCTCGATGCTTTCGTCTTCCTCTCCGGACGGTTCCGGGCGGCTTTCGGCCAGGGCAAGGCTGTTGAGCAGGGCCAGACTGACCACCAGTCCGGCCGTTTTTTGACGGCGAAGGTATTTCATGGCGTCCCTGTTGTTCTAAATAGGTGTCAAGTAGCGATCCGTGCTTTACGGCAGCGCAAGCGCTGTGCCAGCTGCCAGAAGGGCCCGTAAATGCACCTTGCAGTGCGGAGCTTGCCGATTGTTCCCATAAGTCATCTGGCAGCCTGTTACCGCCGGGCCGGCCTGTTCGTAAATGTGCGATGGGCGGGAATGGCCGTACTGAACGGTACGATTTACGCCATGAACATACGCTCCTAGCCGGAAAAGGCGTGGAACAGCTTTTGCTTGATGCCTGTCATACCGATGTCATTTCCTTGCAGAAGTGGCCAGAAGAAGCGTGTTTTCCGGAGATGAACCCCCATGAAAGCCATTCGATGCGGGCTGCTGCCCGGCGAGTCCAGGGCAGTTGTCGAGCGACTTAACGGGCCGTTGCGGGCCTATCTGTCCCGCTGTCTCGGGATGCCGGTGGAAATGGTGATCGGCAGCAGCTATGTGGCTACCGGAGAGGCCCTGCGCCGGGGAGAGCTGGATCTGGCCTATCTGGGGCCGGTGACGTACATCCTGCAGAGCCGTGTGGCTGACCTGGAGCCGTTTGCCCGGCCGACCCATGGTGGCCGTACCGGCCCGACCTTCCAGGCGGCGATAATTGTGCCGGCCGACAGTCCGGCAACGGGGCTGACGGACCTGAAAGGCTGCGAGGTGGCCATGGGGGATCTCGCATCCACTTCGGGCTCCTGGGTGCCGCGCTATATGCTGCTGGAGGCCGGGCTGTCGCTGGAGAAGGACTATGTGCGCCGCAACCTGGGGGCCCACGACCAGGTGGCCGAAGCGGTGGCTTCCCGCTCCATGGCGGCAGGCGGGCTGTCCCTGCCGATCCTGCAGCGGCTGCTGGCGGATGGCCAGGTGGATGGCGAAGCCATCCGGGTGCTGGCCGAGTCCGCGCCGATTCCGGAGTATATGTGGACCTTCCGGGCCGGGTTGCCGGCCGGGCTGCGCGAGGCCATCCGTCAGGCCTTTGTCGATCTGGATGATCCGGAGGCGCTGCGGGTTTACCGGGCGGATGCCTTTATTCCGGCTGTCGATGCCGATGTGGACCGGGTCCGCTACTGGATGGAGCGGATCCTGCAGGCCCGGCTGCAGCCGGCGGGACTGGAGGCCGGGCCGGCGCGGCTGGACTTCAGTCCCGCTGCCAGTAAAAGTGGCCGGGGGCATGGAGTATCATGGCAGGCTGCGGATAACCGGGCCAGGACCAGTTCATGAAAATACATTCCCCGATAGTGACCGAAAAGCGCCAGGGTGGACCGGGAAAATCTGCCCCGGAGCTGAATGTGCTTTCCGCCAGCCCGGTGGGCCGGCATTGTGAATCCAGTCTGGGCGAGTGCCGCACGGATTTTCTGCCCCTGCTGTATGAAATGGGCCGGATTGCCACCGAAACCGGCAACCTGTCGGATGTGCTGGATGTGCTGCTGCGGCTGATGCAGCAGTATCTGAAAGTGGTGCGTGGCATGGTCAGCCTGTATGAGCCGGGTTCAGGAAAGATATTCATCCACAAAAGCTGTGGCCTGACCGAAACCGAGGTGCTGCGTGGTACCTATGACCTGGGCGAGGGGGTGATCGGTCAGGTGGTGGAAAGTGGCGAAGCGGTGGTTATTCCGCGGATTGGCGAGCGGCCGGATATCCTGATGCGGATCCCCAACCGCAACAGCCGCACGGACCAGAACCTGTCATTTCTGTGCGTGCCGATCCTGCGTAATGGCAAGGTGATGGGGACCATCAGCGCCGAGCGGCTTTACGACAATCCGGACCTGCTGAAGCTGGATTTCGAGATTCTGTCCATTCTGGCCGCCACCACGGCACCGGCGGCCGAGCTGCACCTGCTGGAGCTGGCCCAGAGCCGGGCGCTGGAGGAAAACCGCCGGCTGCGCTCGGCCCTGCAGGACCGTTTCCGCCCGGCCAATATCATTGGCAGCTCCAAGCCGATGCAGGAGGTCTATGCCCTGATCGAGAAGGTGGTCCGTTCCAAAACCACCGTGCTGATCCTTGGCGAGAGCGGGGTGGGCAAGGAGCTGGTGGCCAGTGCCATCCACTACAACAGCTGCAATGCCGACGGGCCGTTCGTCAAGTTCAACTGTGCTGCCCTGCCGGAAAGCATTATTGAAAGCGAGCTGTTTGGCCATGAGCGCGGCTCCTTTACCGGAGCGGCCAACCTGCGCCGGGGCCGTTTTGAGAAAGCCGATGGTGGCACCATTTTCCTGGATGAGGTGGGCGAGCTGTCCCTGCCGATGCAGGCCAAGCTGCTGCGGGTATTGCAGGAACGCAGTTTCGAACGGGTGGGTGGCAATGTCACCATCCAGGTGGACCTGCGGGTGCTGGCCGCCACCAACCGCAATCTCCGGGAAATGGTGGAACAGGGGACTTTCCGCGAGGACCTGTACTACCGGCTGAATGTATTCCCCATCACCATTCCTTCCCTGCGTGACCGGGGCGCGGATATTGCCACCCTGGCCGAGCATTTTGTTTCCCGCTTTTCCACGGAGATGGGCATTCACGTCAACAGCATCTCGCCTTCGGCGATGAGCATGCTGATGTGTTACCACTGGCCGGGCAATGTGCGGGAGCTGGAGAACGTGATCGAGCGGGCCGTGATTCTCTCCGAAGGGGGCACCATCGAGGACAGCCATCTGCCGCCGTCCCTGCAGATTCCGATGCTCTCGGAAGAGGGCAGTGCCACGGCGGGTATCCTGGATGCCCGGCTGGGGCTGGCCGAGAAAGAGATGATTGTCGAGGCACTGACCTTGCACCGGGGCAATATGACCGAGGCGGCGGCCCATCTGGGCCTGACCCGGCGCATCCTCGGGCTGCGGATGAACAAGCATGGCCTGAATTACAAGGATTACCGCAACTGATCAGCCGGGCGCATGGAGCGGCACGCACAGCCGGCTGTGCCCGCCG
>DIDB01000224.1 GCA_002417905.1 Pseudomonadaceae bacterium UBA5811 | reverse complement strand
GCCTTGTGCATCTGTCCCAGGATCCGGGCAATCAGGAAAATCAGCACCATGACCGATGGCAGAGGCAGCTTCCAGATCACCAGGGCCACATACATGCCGCCTGCCGCCAGAACAGCCAGCATCGGCTCCTGCATGGCCCGCAGGGCTTCCCGGCTGATGATCTCACGCTTCATTGCCTCGTTCAGCTCCTGGGCCTGATGGCGCAGCAGCGAATCAGCAATGTCATGACGGGCCATGGCTTTCAGAGGCTTGACCGAGCTGAGCGTATCGGTCAGATAGGCCAGCAACTCCCGCATCAGCCGGGTCTGGTTCTTGCCGGCCCGGCGTGAGCTTTTGATCAGCCGCAGCAATGTGCCCAGCAGCAGCAGGCCCAGCAGCAGCGAAACCACGGTAGCCTCCCAGGACACACAGAGGGCCACAATGGCATACACCATGGCCTGGATCAGGAAAGACAGGGCATTGGCCGCATATTCGTAAGCCTTGGAGGCCCGGTAACTTTCGGTTGCGACCGCATTGGCCAGAGCCCCGGTGGGCTGCCGGATATAATACTCCCAGCGGCTTCCCAGCAGTGCCCGGATCAGCTCAATCCGCAGATCCGTAGCCACATGGGCGACGGCATAACCGACCTGATGATTGCCCAGCATCACCAGCACACTGCTGAGTGTCATGCCTGCCACAATAATCAGCAACATGGTGACAATCGTCGGCTCAATCCCGAGCGCTGCAAAAATTTCCAGCACCTTGACCGAAAGCTGGCCGTGGGCCTGATCACCCGTCGCCACCGTCATCAGGGGCAACAGGGTACTCAGACCGATGCCCTCAGCAACTCCTGCCAGCAGCAGGCTAACCAGCATCACCAGAGTGCGGGCAGGATAGGCCCGGCCAAAGGCTAAAAGAATACGCATGCTTGATCCATTGAGAGGCAGCGGGGAGAGCCCTGCCAGCTCTCCCGCAGGAGGAATCCGGAAAAAGCGTTATCCGCTGGAGGCCATTCCGGGTTTTGACTGTCCGGCCAGCCGGGCAAAGGCAGCGATAATCTGGTCAATCTGCTCCGGGGTATGGGCTGCACTGACACTGCAGCGGATCAGTGCCTGGCCCGCCGGTGTGGCCGGGGGCAGCACAAGGTTCACATACACCCCATGGCGGACCAGATCCTGCCAGAAATGCAGGCCTTTCTCGGCAGACTCCAGTAATACAGGAATAACCGGACTGATCTGCGGCCCCACACAATAGCCCAGATCAGCCAGTCCCCGGTACAGGCGACGGGCATTTTCCCAGAGCTGGTCGCGCAGCTCGGGATGGGCAACCACCATGGCCAGAGCGGCCCGGACTGATGCAATTGATGAGGGCGAAGGAGAGGCGGTGAAAATATAAGGCCGGCTGGCATAACGCAGCAGATTGAATTCAGGGTGATGGCTGGCAGCAAAACCACCTATGGCACCCAGGCTTTTGCTGAAGGTCCCCAGAACAATGTCCACATCCTGCTCGACACCAACGGCCTCTGCCAGGCCACGGCCATGCGCTCCCATCACCCCGACAGAATGAGCCTCGTCAACCAGCAGGTAGCCTCCCACCTTTCGCTTGACCTCGGCAATTTCTTTCAGGGGAGCATGGTCACCCAGCATGCTGTAGATTCCCTCGACAATGATCAGGGCATCTTTGGCCTGCTCACCCAGCCGCAGCATCCGCCGCTCAAGGTCCTGGGCATCATTGTGGCGGAAGCGGATAATCTGCGCGCCACTCAGCTTGCAGGCGTCATAAATGCTGGCATGGCAGTCCGCATCCAGCAAAACAATGTCACCCGGCCCCGTCAGGGTACCAATGGTTCCCAGATTGGCCAGATAACCGGTTGAAAACAGGATGACGGATTGCCGGCCGAAAAAACTGGCCAGCTCCTGCTCAAGAGCAATGTGCCCACCGTAGTTACCATTGGCCATCCGCGAGCCTGTGGTTCCGGTGCCCTCATGGGCCAGGGCTTCCCGGGCAGCCTCAAGGCATCCGGGATCAAACGTCAGCCCCAGATAATTGTTGGTTCCGGCAAGGATGACTTTCTGGTCACCGATACGCCCTTCCGTCGGCGAGTAGATCTCATCAATGCGCGTTCCGATTGGACTGAGCTCATTCTGGATAAAAGCCGCACGCTCCTGGGCCAGCCTGCTGAACTTGTCAAACAGCGCCATCAGCATGCTCCATCAGTGAATAGACCGCCCGGGCCAGCTGCTCCGGAGTACGGACATCCGTGAGGATATTCAGCGGAATGGAAATATCAAACTCGTCTTCCAGCTCCATCAGCATGTCCATGACCTTGATCGAATCAAGTCCCAGTTCCTGTACAAGATCAATATCGGCCGGTACCGGGGCAAAGGCCGGAACCGTTTTATTCAGATAGACAAAAAGCCGCTCCAGAATCATTTCTTGAGACACCATCAATAACTCCTTAAGACTCAAGGTTTTGGCCTGCTTTTTGCCAGAGAATTTTAAAAGGACTTTTCGGCCAGGGCCTGCTCAAGCAATATCGCCGGTTTCCAGCCCAGGGCTTCTTCAAGCGGCTTATTATTACATGACCAGTCGGTATGTCTCAGCTCATTAAGCTTGGCTGAGGTCAACATCGGGGCATATCCACTCAGCCGGGCTATCAGGGTATTCAGCCGGGCAAGCTGCTCCAGCAGAGCGGCCGGAATCCGCAGCAGCCTTACTGGCCGTCCGGTAAGGCCCTCGGCCAGCGAGGCCAGCAACCGCCAGGAGTAGCCCTCGATCCGTCCGTCATGCAGCTCATAAATCCCGGAAAGCCCCGCAGGCGCATCCAGCCAGCCGAGCATGGCCCCGGTCAGATCATCCACATGCAAAAAGGAAAGGTGCGACTCTTCAGGCCCTACCACGGGCAGCCAGCCCTTCATCAGCAGCGAAAAGACCGGATGCAGCTCCCGGTCACCCGGCCCATAGACAGCAGTCGGCCGGAAAACCGTCACGGGCAGGCCCCGGGCTGTGGCAATAACCTGGTCTTCGGCATGGCGCTTGGATGCTGCATACCAGGAAAGCTGTGGGTGCCGGGCAGCCAGTGAAGAAACCAGCAGCAACCCCGTACAGCAGCCAGCCTGCTGGACAGCCTGCAGCAAGCGGAGAGAGCCTCCGGTATTGATCTGCTCAAAATAGGCAGCCGAAGCTCCCCGTACGGCCCCCGCACAATGAATGACCCGGCCAGCTCCGGCCACCAGCTGCTCCAGGGCAACCGGGTCATCCAGAGTGCCCTGCACCCATTCTACACCCGTCACAATGCCAGACTGCCGGCGACTGAGCGCACGCACCCGGACACCGGATGAAGTCAGGCGCTGCAACAGATAGCCACCGATAAACCCGGTCGCCCCGGTAAGGGCAACAACTTTACTCACCGCAGACTAGCCAGCAGCCAGGGACAGGCCAAAACCGGACCGCCCCTGCAGAAAACGCTTGCGGGCCTCTGCGCGGGATGGCTTGCCGGACGAGGTACGGGGTAGCGAATGGGGCGGGACCAGATCAACCCGGGCACTCAGGCCAAATTCTCCATTGATCAGCCGGGTCAGCGAGCTGACCAGCCGCTCCCGCTGCTCCATATCACTGATCCGGCACTGCACCTGGACAATCACTTCCGGCTCCTCACCATTGGCTACCAGAAAGGCAATCACATCCCCCGGCCGGATCTCCGGCTGGGACTCGGCCAGATACTCAATATCCTGTGGCCAGATATTGCGCCCACGAACAATCAGCAGATCCTTGCGGCGACCAGTGATAAACAGCTCGCCATCATGCAGGTAACCCAGATCACCGGTATCCAGCCAGCCTCCTGCCAGGACGGCCGAGGTCGAGTCTTCATCGTGAAAATAACCAGACATCAGGCTGGGTCCTTTCAGCAGGATACGGCCGATCTGCCGCTCGCCCAGTACACAACCATCATCTCCACGAATTTCCAGCTGATGTCCAGGCAGCACAGGGCCACAGTTGACAAATGCCGTAGTATCAGCTTCCTCTCCAGTTGCTGGCACAGCCTGGGAAGCGTGCTCCAGATCCCAGCGGCGGATCCGGTCAATCTGCACTCCGGAGCCCCGCCGGCTGAAACACACCCCAAGGGTACTTTCCGCCAGACCATAACAGGGAATAAAAGCCCGCCGGTCAAAACCGGAACTCGCAAACTGTTCAGCAAACTTTTCCAGCACTTCACTGCGGATCGGCTCGGCACCAATACCTGCCACCCGCCATGAAGAGAGGTCAAAACGGCCCGCTTCCCCTTCCCGCAGGCGCCGGGCACAAATGTCGTAACCAAAAGGAGGCGCAAAGGCTACCGTTCCACGGTTCATGCTGATCAGGTTCAGCCACTGCCTGGGACGCATGGCAAAATCCTGGGTACGCAGGTAGTCCACCGACATCTGCGAGGTCATGGGCGCCAGCACAAATCCCACCAGCCCCATATCGTGGTAAAACGGCAGCCAGGATACACAACGGTCCCGTGGACCAATCCCCAGACCATCCCGCAGCATGCCCTGCAGGTTGGCCATGGCAGCCCGGTGTGTAATGGTTACGCCACGGGGAAAACGGGTGCTGCCTGAGGTGTATTGCAGATAGGCCACATCATCCGGCAGGACCTGCGGCAGCGGAATGGCTGGCTCCGGCAGGGCAACCTGCTCAGCAAACTCCCGGACCGAACCAATAAAAGCAATTTCGAAATCTTCAGCCGCCTCAAGGGCAAAAGGTACCAGTTCTTTAGGACCAAAGACCGCCTTTGCACCACAGCTGGTAAAGAAGCTGGCCAGTTTCTTTACATAAGAATCATGGGCACCCAAGCTGGAAGGTACCGGCAGTGAGACCGGCAGCAGTCCGGCATACATACAGCCAAAAAACACCTCCATAAAAGCCGGATCAGTATCCGCAATCAGTGCTACCCGGCTTCCTGCTGGCAGCCCGAGCCCCAGCAGGCGCTGGGCTACAGCCTGCGCTTTCCGCTTCAGTGCAGCATACTGCAGCACTGCAGTCAGGCGGCAGCGACCATCATAGAAGTTCATCCCCGTACCACCCAGCGCCGCATAATCAAGGGCTTCAGTGATGGTCGGAAAATCGGCAAGACGCTGAGGCAGGAAATTTTGGGTAAGCGTAGCGGACATGTAGAGTTCGGCCATATTTTCGGTCCTACTTCAGCCATAAAGCAGCAGATAGCTTCGCGCTACCACCAGCATAAACTGAAGCAGCCTGATTGAGAGCGACGAAAACAGTGTTTTTCATCCGGTGGAACACAATAGCAAAAAATGCAGTACTGTTCTCATAAAACCTGAGCGGGAGCTCCGGCCAGGGTGGACAGATATCCCCACAATGCCCCGTATGCAATCTGCCGGATGGCCCCGGAAACTTTCCCGGCGACAATGTTGAAGTTTCCCGTTAAACCCATAACATCCCCGGCATGCATTGCCTGCAATTTCGCGGCGCCTGTTGTATCCATTGCCAACAGCAGCTTCAATCCTGAAAGGCCAAAAATATGGCGCCTCGGAACAACGGCGTGCAAGATTAATAACGATCCTTAAGGTTTTCTTAAGACAGGCAGTCCAGCGACCAAAATGACCAGTTCAATCCGTATCCAGGCTGTGCAGACTCCGGGTGATCTCAACCACTTTATTCGCCTGCCCGCACCCCTTTATCAGCATGACCCCAACTGGGTTCACCCGCTGCATCTTGAACGCAAAGAGCATCTTTCTCCTGCCAACCCTGTTTTTGAACATCTTGAATGGCAGGGCTGGATTGCCTGGCGGGGTGAACAGGCCGTCGGGCGGATCAGTGCCCAGATTGACAGTCTGCACCGGCAACACCATGGAATGGATACCGGCCACTTTGGCATGCTGGAGGCCATTGATGATCCGGAGGTATTCGCCGCCCTGACCGGAACGGCCGAGCAATGGCTGAAACAGCAGGGTGCCCACCGGATTACCGGCCCGTTCAGCCTGAACATCAATGAAGAAAGCGGCCTGCTGACCGAAGGCTTTGACACCCCGCCAGTTTTCATGATGGCCCACGGCCAGCCCTATTACGCCCGGCGCCTGGAAGAAGCCGGTTACAGGGCAGCCGTTAACCTGCTCGCCTACTGGATGCGCACCGATGAACTGAATTTTACCCCCACCATGCGACGCATGATGGATCGCTATCGGGACAAGGTCCGGATCCGCCCCGTCAACCGCAAGGATTTCGCCAACGAAGTCTGCACCCTGCGCCATATTTTTAATGACGCCTGGGCCAACAACTGGGGATTCGTTCCTTTCACCGAAGCCGAATTCACCAAAACTGGCAATGACCTGAAGTTTCTGGTTCCGAAAGATTTAATGTACATCGCCGAAGTCGATGGTGAGCCCAGCGCCTTTATCATCGCCCTGCCCAACCTCAATGAAGCCATCGCTCCCCTGAAAGGACGCCTGCTGCCCTTTGGCTGGCTGAGCCTGCTCTGGAAGCTCAAGGTCAAAATGCCCAAAACTGCCCGGGTACCATTGATGGGAGTCAAACAGCACTATCAGAACAGCCGTCTGGGGGGTGTACTGGCCCTGCTGCTGATTGAAGCACTGAAGCCACCCTTTGTCCGCCACGGCATTGAGGCACTGGAAATGTCATGGATTCTGGAAACCAATACCCGGATGCGCAATATCCTGGAAAATATTGGCACGCATACCTATAAGCGCTATCGAATTTATGAAAAAGATATCTGAGCCATCCTGCAATGCCATTGTTCTGGCTGCAGACCGGAAACCGGACGACGTTATCGCCCAAGCCAAAGGAACACCCTGCAAGGCCCTTGCACCTCTGGCCGGGACGCCCATGCTCTGCCGGGTGATAAAAGCCCTGCAAGCGACCCCACTCATCCAGTCCATCACGCTGGCGGGTCCGGACCGTGCATTGCTGCGCGGCGTACCGCAGATCGATCAACAGCTTGAAGCAGGCCAGCTGCACTGGCTGGCCAATGCCCGCTCCCCCAGTGCCAGTGCCGCCATAGCCCTGGCAGCAGATCAGAGCCGGCAGCCTGTGCTACTGACAACCGCTGATCATGCCCTGCTGGGAACAGAAATTCTGGATTGCTTTATCCGCGGGGGATTGCAGCAGGATTGTGACTTTATTGTTGGCGTAGCCCGGCTGGATACGGTGATGACCCGCTTTCCGGGAACACGCCGGACCGCCATCCGGCTCAAGGATGGCCCGTTCTGCGGCTGCAATCTTTTCCTGTTTGCCACCGGGCGAGGCCGGCAACTGGCCAATTTCTGGGTCAGCGTCGAACAGCAGAGAAAACGCCCGTGGCGGGTTATCGCCGGAGCGCTAGGCTGGGCAGCCCTGCTTCGTTATGCCTGTGGCACCCTGACGCTGGAGCAGGCCCTGCAGCAGCTTTCCCGCCGACTGGGCCTGAAGATTGGAGCAGTCATTCTGCCCTTTGCCGAGGCCGCTGTAGATGTGGATACCCTGAGCGACCTGCAACTGGTGGAGCAAACCCTGGCTGAACGGGCAAACACCTGTAACGCCTGACACTGCTCACTGCCGGAGCGGGAGCGGGATGGCTTCTGCAGCCTTACCCCAGCTCCGGGCCTTGTTCCTGACAGACTCCAGGTCCAGCGGAAAGTCCAGCTCACCCCAGCCCAGCCCTTCCACCGACTGGACAAAAACTTTGCCACTATGCTGGGCAATGCCGTCAATGACGCTCAGATACCAGCGCTTCAGGCTATCCTGGCTATACATGCACTGCTCAAGAGCCGTCCGGAACAAAACCGCACCCTCAGCGTTGAAACGCATCATGCCGATGGATTCGCCATTTACGGTATCCAGTGCCAGCGTCTTGCCCACCCGGGTCAGCCGGTCTCCCTCCAGACAAACCTTCATATCATCACTGTCATAGTGTGATTTACGGTCGATTGCCAAGGTAATCGGGTGGTCTGGCGCATCCAGAAGACGCAGCAGGACCGGCAGGTCAAACAGGGTGTCACCATTGAGCAACAGAAAATCGTCCTGCATGGCCTGCCGGACCATCCAGCAACTGGCCAGATTGTCGGCTACCTCATAGAACGGGTTAAAAACAGGCCTGATAACACCTGCACCGTACCGGGCTGCCAGCCGCTCTTCCACCTGGGGGGCTGCATAGCCCACCACGACCCGGATATCCCGGATGCCGGCTGCCAGCAAAGCGTCAATCTGCCACTCAATGACAGTTTGTCCCTGAACATCCAGCAGGCACTTTGGCAGCGACTCAGTAAATGGAAGGAGGCGGCGGCCCTGCCCTGCGCTCAGAATGATAGCCCTCCGGGGCCTCTCAGCCGTATTGACCTGGTTCAACATCATCTCCTGATAAATAATAAGTAACCACCCTGAAACTGCTCCGGATTTTTTGGTTGCGTTATCGAAATTATCCGGAGGCCCATACCAGCGTCACCAGCCACAGTTAAGCGTTTCTTAACAGTCAAATTTTGAAAAAAACGGGCCCAGTTTCCCCTGCCCAAAAGTCAGCCAGATTCCAGTTTTATGACTACCACATGAATGAACAGGGCACCCGCCAGACAAAGCCGGGGCATGCCCTGCAGATCAGAGCGGGTGCTCAGCAGTTATCAGCGCCGCAATGGACTGGATGGCCCGCTGCCGCGAGGCATCCAGATACTCTGGCGACATGCCGGAAGGCCGGGAGAGCCCCTGTGACAACGGTGCCACACCCAGCACGGTATGCACTGGCTCGACCTCCCGGCCCCGCCTGATCAGGCCACTGACAATGCAGTCATCATAAAAACGCTCGCCCCGAGTCTGCTGGCGGGGCGTACCCCTGCTCCCCATGGCCCGTTGCACCATGCCCAGCTTCTGCTCCAGAAGATGCTGCAGCCGGGCCTTGAGCGGCCGGACCACCGGCAGCGGGAAAAAAGCCACTGGCCGGCCGGTCATGCTGGCTTCAGTCAGCATGGAAACACTCTCGCCAGTCACAATAAATGCTTCCGCCAGGGCCAGCAGCGCTGGATATGGATTATCCTGGCGGGCCGCCGGATCAAAGTGGAACACCTGACAGGGCACATCGACAGCAGCCTGCAGGGCATCCAGAACCTCGGGTGAAGTACGTGGCCCGGCAGAAACCAGCAGTGATCCCCCCCGTTGCCTGACCACTGCACTGGCCTGCCGGCCAAGTGCCCGGGCGACACCCGCCTCCAGCACATAGGGCGTACGGGTACCCCCCAGCAGCAGGGCAACATGCGGGCGGGGCAACACATCAAAACGCTCCTGCCATGCCTGCAGGCCCTGCTGGCCGACTTTTTGGGGCTGGACATAAGGCGTCGGCAGATCAATCACGTTGTCCCGCAGGGGAACACCATACTGCGGTGTGGTCAGCACCAGGTCGAACTGCGACAGGGCCGCCCTTGGACGCCCCACAGCCACGATGCGTGAATGCCCTCCGGACTGCTGCCGGATCCAGCGAGCCACCGCTGCCGTCCGCCAGCCAGCACTCAGCACCAGGTCCGGCCAGGGTGCTGCCAGACCTGGGGCCATTCTGGACAGGCGGCCCTGCTGCAAGGCGGCTGGCAGACAGCGCTGGGGCCGGAAGTGGCTTTCCTTGCATTCATAAGGCCAGCCCAGTGCCTCAGCAATGGCCAGTAGCTGGGCATTGTCACCCGCATGCTGGCCCAGCAGCACCCAGACCACGGGTACAGAGCCATTCTGGCGCAATGGATAGTCGGCCAGAAAACGTCTGGTCTGTCCCTGCTGATCCCTGCACTCCAGCAGCCAGCAGCGGTCCGGATAGCGCCGGGCTATCCGCCGCACCAGTGCCCGCCAGCCCTGCACTGTACTCAGGCAGAAACCATCTCCAGTCAGAGCGACATGCAGCAGAACCCCCTTGCGGGCGACAGCAAACAGCCGGTCAATGACCCAGGGCACATCCTCGGACGGCAACAGCTCCAGCTGGCTGGCCAGTATGGCGTCCTCCGGGGGCATGGCTTCCTGCAACAGCTGACAGCAACTCAGGGAGTGGACCGAAAACACATCCAGTGCATCCGCCTGCCAGCCACCCAGACAGCCCAGCTGCTGGCATCCCATGGCCTGCAATAGATGCTGCCCCTCCCGGGAAAGTACCGGGGCAATCCTTCCGGAATGCTCACCAACCTGCAGGCAGGCGGCCTCAAAACCGGGACTGGGCCGGGCACGGTTATAGGTTTCATAACCTTCACGGTCCGCGGCCTGTTCCAGGCTCAGAAAATACTCCGCATACGGATGAATCTGGTAGGAGTATTGGTCAGGCGTAGGACGCCAGGGCTGCAAATGCAGGGTGGTATAATGCAGTAGCTTGGAAACACCGTGCTGATACTCCAGATCCCGGGCATGCCATGCTGGATCCAGCACCCCCCAGCAGCCCGGCCGGGCTGCTGCCTGGTCCAGCAGCTCTTTTTTGCTAACCCGGGCTGCCGAGCTGAAATTCCAGCAGTCCGCCATACGCCCGCAATCAATCAGCATGACTGCCGTATCCTGGGGAGATATGGCCAGATAGCCATGTTCACCCATGGGCAAATCAAAAAGCCCGGCCGGATCGTCTGTGAAAATCTCGTCCACATCGGTATAGATGGCCCGCCCCTGGCGTCCGGCCAGATCCGGAATGGCGAACCGGTAATTGGTAAAGTTGGTGCGCCAAGGCCCCTGGTCAAATCCTGGCAGTCCCGTCATGCGATAGACCTCATAGCGCCGGGCCGGATTGCGCACCCTGGCCAGCGAATAGAAGAACACCCGCTCGGCCCGGTATTGTGCCGGCTCGGTACCCAGGAAGATCCGGACGGGAATGGCGGATTCCGCACCCGGACTGGCCTCGAACACTACCGGCTGGATCCGGGGAACCGGCAGGGCATTGCCCTCCTGCCCGGCAACGGCTGTATCAGATGACGAAAAAGCTTGCGCAGAAGAAACCATGTGCCCTCTGGTATTGATTATTCCTTGGATGAAACGGTTCTGAGCAAAACCCAAACCACTGGTCAACACAGCATGACCTGTCCCGGCAACACCAAAAAAGAAATGCCCGGTGAAAACGGCCATCCCGGGTTACGCTACTGCAAACCGCCAGGGCCAGATATATCCACGGATCGTTTTCAGAAATATTTTTGTTACTACGGATGTTTGCCGGAAAAGTTCGGCCTGCCCGATAATTTTCGCCGCCGGCCCCGGGGAAAACGCACATATGGCTGTCCGGTTTCGCTATAGTGCCACCCCGGCGAAAGCCGGACTGCCGCCAGATTTCCATGTGGCACTGCAATACCGACTGTCCAGTTCTGGAGAAGGGCTTCCGGACCCATGTTTCTGATCGAGCGCTATATCATCTCTGAGGTCCGCCGGCCCTTCCTGACCATGGTAGGCATGCTGACGTTCATCTTTGCCATGTACTCATCAAAACGCTACCTGTCAGAAGCCACTAACGGCACCATGGCGCTGGAAGTAGTCATGGAGCTGGTGTATTACAAGGTCCTGATTGCTCTGGAAATGCTGGTTCCAGTTGCTCTTTATGTCTCCGTTGTCCTGGGCCTCGGCCGCCTTTATCACGATACGGAAATGGCAGCCATCTCCGCTTCGGGTATCAGTCCGGCCAGAATCTATCAGTCCGTGGCGGCCATCGCCCTGCCCATCGCCATAGCTGTTGGCGCGCTGTCCATGTTCGGGCGCCCCCAGGCCTATAGCAGCGCCTATGCCCTGGAGCAGGCTGCCAAAACCGAGCTGGACGTGAAACATTTCCAGGCCGGGCGGTTTAACGTCAACCAAGAAAATGGCCGGATGATCCTGGCCAGCCAGATCAACTATCAGGATGGCCACCTGCATGACGTGCTGATTTACGACGCTGGCAATAACAAAAGTCACCTGCTGCGGGCCCAGGAAGCCTGGATTGCCGACACCAATCCCAACAACCCTATTCTGGAGCTGCGCAGCGGCAATGCCTACGCCCTCGAGTATCAGGACACGGAGGACCGGACCACCCGGTTCCAGCAGATGAGACTGCACTTCGCCCCCATCGAGCTGGAAGACAGTTACAAGCGCAAGGCCGCCTCCAATGCAGAATTGCAGGCCAGCGGCAAACTGGCTGATCTTGCCGAGCTGCAATGGCGACAGACCCGCGGCCTGAGCGCTCTGCTGCTGGCCCTGCTGGCTGTACCGCTCAGCCGGACGGCCCCCCGCCAGGGCCGTTTTGCCAAGATGCTTCCGGTAACCCTGGTGTATGCCGCCATCTTCTACTCTGGCAGCATCTGCAAAAATATGGTGGCCAATGGCAGCCTGCCCCTGATTCCGGGCATGTGGATTCTTCCGGGAATCATGGCCATCCTGGCACTGGTCCTGTTAAAGCGTGATATTGGCAGCCTGCGGACCCGGCCGGCATGAAAATTCTCGACCGCTACCTGCTGCGCAACATGTTTTTCGGCTTTATTGCCGCAGCTGCCCTGCTGCTGCCCCTGTTCAGTGCCCTGGATCTGGTCAAGGAACTGGACGATATCGAAGAGGGTGGCTATCGCCTGATCCAGGCCGTGGAAGTGGTCATGATGACCCTGCCCCGCCGGGTAGTAGAGCTGGCTCCCTTTATTGCCCTGCTGGGCGGCATTGCTGCCCTGGGCCAGCTGGCCATGACCCATGAGCTCAGTGTGTTACGGGCGGCCGGGGTGTCCGTAATCCGGATCAGCCTGACAACCCTGCTGGCAGGCGTGATCCTGGCCGCCCTGGTCAGCCTGATTGACGAATTTGCCGCCTCTCCGCTGCAGCAAAAAGCCCTGCAGATCCGGGCTCAGGCGCTGGCCCTGACAGACCGGGACAAGACGGATGAAGACCAGAGTTTGTGGGCCCGGCGCGAGAACGACTATGCCCGGATCAACCGGCTGCGGGGCGACCGGGTTCCGACCCGGCTGGAAATCTTCAGCTTCGACGATAACCAGCACCTGAAACAGTATATTTCTGCGGAATATGCAGAAATCCGCGAAGGCCGGGCCTGGCTGCTGCACAACACTTGGGTCAAAACCTGGGAGGCAGAACATGAAACCTCACAGCATGTCGATACCATGCCCTGGATATCCATCTTCCCGGAAACCCGCCTCAATGAAATCAGCTTTCCGCCAGAAAGCTTCTCGGCCCGCCAGCTGGACCACTATATCCACTTTCTGCAGGACACCCGCCAGCCAGCCGGACAGTACCAGGTGGCCCTCTGGCAGAAACTGGGCACACCCGTTCTGACCCTGGCCATGATCCTGTTTGCCGTTCCCTTTGCCTTCAGCCAGACCCGCTCCTCCGGCCTGGGCAGCAAACTGTCCATCGGCGCCATTACCGGCCTGCTGATCTATATGGCCAACAGCATCATTGCCAGTCTGGGTATCCTTTACAAACTCAACCCCATACTGGTCGGGACACTGCCGGCCACCTTCATGCTGGGTGTGGCCATGCTGCTGGTGACCCGCTTTGACCGGGGCAAGGCCTGAGACCTGTGCATTCCTTCCATCGCCACGACGGCACACCACCGTTTACATCGACAGAAACCAAGGCAGACGCATGACCATCCAGATTTACCTCGTCGGCAGCTGTGAGATTGCCCTGTGGGGGATCACGTCCCGGGAACGGCTTGAGCGGATCCTGAAAAAATACCCGGATGTCCGGCTGATGGAGGCCGGCGCAGCCCTGCCAGAAGATGGCCATATCCTGCTGCTGCGCGAAGACTACCTCTATGATGACCGGGTCCTGGCCGCCCTGCTGGATAGCCCGGATACTGCCCTGGAGGACCCGAGAGACAGCAGTCTGGTGGCCGCCCACCTTCCCGCAGCCCGGCTGGAAGGCGCACTCCGGCTGGACAGCCCGGCCATCCGGGAGCTGAAAATTACCCGCCCGGCCACACTGGCCTCCGGACTGATGACCCAGCTGCGCAAACTCGACCAGCCCTGGGTGGCCAGAATCACCGAAAACAACCGGGAGCATCTGGAAAAATCCCTGTTCAACGGTGCCTACAAAGGTGTAACCGACTTTATCACCCGGGGCGTCTGGCCCGTTCCGGCCCGGGGCGTTACCCGCTGGTGCGTACGCTGGGGCCTGAGTCCCAATCATGTCACCACCGCCAGTTACATCCTGGCCATTCTGGCCGGCTGGCTGTTCTGGGAAGGTCATTACGGGCTGGGCCTGATTGCCGGCTGGGTCATGACCTTCCTTGACACGGTGGACGGCAAGCTGGCCCGGGTGACTGTCACCTCGACCCGCTTCGGCAATATCTTTGACCATGCCCTGGATCTGGTGCATCCCCCTCTCTGGTACTGGGCCTGGGGAATGGGCTTGGCGGGCAGCTGGTCGTTCGACATTCCGGTCTCCACCACAGTCTGGATCATTTTTATGGGCTATGTGGCTGGCCGGCTGTTTGAGGGGGCTTTCCGCTTTGCCGCGCCTTTTTCCATGTTCCTCTGGCAGCCTTTTGACTCGCTGAACCGGCTGGTGACAGCCCGCCGCAACCCCAATCTGCTGATGCTGAGCCTGGCCTGGCTGGCCGGCCGGCCCGATATCGGCCTGATTCTGGTTGCAGCCTGGACTGTCATTTCCAGTCTGGTACTGGCCGGCCGCCTGCTTCAGGCCCTGTACCTCCGGCATCAGGGCGTTGATATCCAGCCCTGGCTGACCCTGATTGATCTGGAGCGGGAAGGCCAGAAGCTGGTCGTACGCCTGTTCGCCCCCCGCTCGGGGCTGGCTGATGGCTGAGCTGTTTCCGGCGCCGATCGGTGTACTGCTGAACCCCCGCAGCGGGCGGGCCAGACGCCAGCTCCAGCGATTACACCAGCAACTGGCGGCCCTGCCGGATACCCGGGTGCTGGAAGCCTCAAAACCGGCAGATATTGCCCGGGGGCTACCAGAGCTGCTGGCGGCCCGGCCGGCCCTGCTGGTCATGATCGGTGGCGACGGTACCCTGCAGGCGCTGCTGACAGCCCTGCTGCACCAGGAGCAGCACATCCCGCCCATACTGGTCGTCTCAGCCGGCACCACCAACATGAGCGCCCGGGCACTGGGTACCCGCCTGCATCCACACCAAGCCCTGCTGGCTCTGGCCCGCTGGAAAAACGGTGGTACTCCGCCCCGTGAATGCCTGAATCCAGTCCTTCAGGTCACGGATGTCCAGAATGGAACCAGCCACTTTGGCCTGTTTTTTGGGACAGGAGCCATTTCCAGCGGTGTCCGCTACTTTCACAACCAGGTCAAACCCAGAGGCGTACGCGGCGCACTGGGGCCCGCACTGGCTTTCGCCCGGCTGCTGTTTTCAGCCGTAATCCGCACACCCCGTAACCCGCTGCTCCCGGCTCTGCCGGCCCGGATCCAGACACCCACCCAGCAATGGGAAGGCCAGTGGCTGTTTGTGCTGGCCTCCACACTGGAACAACTACTGGTAGGCAGCCGGCCCTACTGGGGCACGGAAGCCGCTCCCATGCACTTTACTGCCATCCGCCAGCCGCCCCTGAAACTGGGCCGGCGCCTGCCCTGGATTCTTACCGGCCGGGGTGCCCGGGTCACCTGTGAAACCGAGGGCTATATCAGCCATAACAGCCACGAGCTGGTTCTGGAAGGGCTGCCAGACTATATCCTCGACGGTGAACAGTTTACCGCCAGCGGCCCGGTCCGGGTGTCCGCAACAGCAGCCCTGCGTTTTCTGACCTTCTGAGCCCCAATGAACCCCAGACCTCTGCCAGCAGCCCTGCTGGACACAATCATCCGGCAAACCTCGAAGCCAGTCCCTGATGGACTCCAGCCACTGGTTGCGGCCATCCGGAAACGCTTTGGCGCATCAGTCTGCGCCATCCTGTTTTACGGCTCCTGCCTGCGCAGCGGCAATCCGGCTGACGGACTGGTTGACCTTTACATTCTGGTAGACAGTTACCACCAGGTACACCACAGCAGACTGATGCAGCTGGCCAATGCCTGGCTGCCACCCAATGTCTATCTTCTGCAGGCGCTCACACCCGAAGGACAAAAGCTGCAGGCCAAGTGCGCCCTGCTGACCCTTGATGATTTTGAACGGGGTACTGCCCGCTGGTTCCAGAGCTACCTCTGGGGACGCTTCGCCCAGCCCGCCCGGCTGGTATACAGCCTGAACAGCCAGATTGGCCAGCGGGTGCATCAGGCTCAGGCCCGGGCCGTCCTGCGCCTGCTGAAAAAAACCCTGCCCTGCATGCCGGCCACCTTCACGACGGACGAGCTGTGGCTGACCGCCCTGAGCCTGAGCTATGGAACAGAACTGCGCCCGGAGTCGGCCAGCCGCCCGAAACTGCTGCTGGAATATGACCGGGATTACTATCACCAGCTCTTTTCTGGGGCATACTCACAAATAGAGCACCTGGAGTATGCTGCCAGCAGCACCGGCAGACACCATAACCAGCTCTCCGCAGCCGCCTGCCGGCAGGGGCAGTGGGAATGGAAGCTGCGCCGCGTCCAGGGCCGGCTCCTGAATGTGCTGCGGCTGGTCAAGTCAGTCTTCACCTTTGAAAACGGGGCTGACTATGTGGCCTGGAAGCTTGAACGCCATACAGGGCAGCCCCTTGAAGTCACGCCGCGGTTACGCCGTTATCCGCTGATCTTTGGCTGGCCGGTACTCTGGCGCCTGCTGAAAGAAAAGCGCCTGCGCTAACTCATATCTGCATATCAACACGAGGCAAACGGTGGAAAATCCAGTCAAAGCGTCTGACATGACGGCCATGCCCCAGGGCAAACCCAAAAAGAAACATCGCCCCAGCGTTGCACTGGGCTTATGGGTCATCAAACGGGTGGAAAAAATCATCCGCCGCTACTCCAGGGTGCCGACAACGCCCTTTCTTGATCCAGCCATCCCGCCCTTTAACAGCTGGATTCCCCAGCTGGAAGCCAAACAGGACATCATCCGCAAGGAGCTGGAGCAGGTCCTGCAGCACAAGGAGCGCATCCCCAATTTCCAGGATATTTCCAAAGACCAGACCAACCTGACCACTGACAACCTCTGGAAAACCTTCTTTCTCTATGGCTACGGCTATAAAATTGAAAAAAACTGTGCCCAGTGCCCGGAAACAGCCAAGATTGCTGAAAGCATTCCTGGCATGTTCACCGCATTCTTTTCAATTGTTGAACCAGGCAAGCATATTCCCATGCACCGTGGCCCGTATAAAGGCCTGCTGCGGGTTCATCTGCCACTGATCGTACCTGAGCCCCGGGAAAAATGCCGGATTGAGGTGGGTGGTGAAACCCACCACTGGGAGCCGGGCAAATGCATGGTTTTCGATGACACCTATCGTCACCAGGTCTGGAACGAAACGGACGGGATCCGGGTTGTACTGTTCCTGGACATTCACCGGCCACTGGCCTGGCCAGGCTCATGGGTTAACAGCCTTATCCTGAAGCTGATCTGCTGGTCGCCCTTTATCCAGGATGCCCGCAAAAACCAGCAGGCCTGGGAAAAAGCACTGGATGAAGAGTAAGTTACAGTCCTGAAAAACAAAAACCCCGCTAACTGTAGCGGGGTTTGCGGGATGTGATCCGCTGCTTTTATTTATGGCTGGCCATCCAGGCGGCCAGATTGCTGCGGGCTTCCTGGACAAACGGGCTGCGCCGGATGGCTTCGATGAAGAAATCCCCCACCAGCCGGCCCGGCCAGCGTAGCGGCCGCCGGAACTGGACCAGCAGCACGACACGGGTCTGGTCCGTATTGTTCCAGACCTCATGCGGATAAGTATCATCAAAAACCATGCATTTGCCTTCATACCAGGCCTAGCTGCTGCTGCCTACCTGAATGCGGCATTTCTCATTCTCGCTCGGCGTAATCAGCGCCAGATGGCAGGTGATGATTCGCTTGGTTACCCCAAGGTGCAGCGGGATATGTGCCCCAGGCTTGAGAATGGAAAAAAACGCACTATTCAGGCCTGGCACCACAGACAGCAACTCTGCCGTTTTTGGACAAAGCTTGCAGTTTTCTTCAATCTTGTAGCCATAACCCCAGAGAAAAAATGAACGCCAGTTGTGGTCCTTGGCAATCCGCCGGTGATCCGGGGAGATGTCGCGCAGGGCCGGAATGGCCCCTTCATTTTTCAGCAGACTGTCCAGCTCGGCCCGTACATCCTGCCAGTTTTTTTCCAGCTCGGCTGTCCACGGAAACTGGCTATTTTCAAAAAACTCCGGGTTTCCAACCAGGGAGTTTTTAGCCAGAAAACTGTTGAACTGCGGGCGCAGTTTTTTTCCCAGTTTATATAGCAGGCTGCGCTTGGGTTTTTCTGTCACCACGCAGGTCGAAACCACATCGTTCATCAGCATTCTCCAGAATTATTTTTTAATCAATCATCTTTGATCAGGCGCCAAACACCCACTGCTCCGCCACCCAAAATCCAGCAACTGGCCATAATGCGGGCGAATAGCGGCAACACAACTCCAGCTCTCGCCTGGCGAGACAATGGAAATATGACAGTGGCATGATTCGGAAGGGCCTGTTTTATAAAGCAAGCATCATCATTAAGCAATGTCCGGTAATCTGCCGGCAATAGATAGGGATCAATAGAATTAATCTTTCGGAACCGGTCAAAAACCTGTCAGATCCTGAATTTTCTCCGGCCCACCACCCCTTGCTAGCGTAAAATATCGCCCCCATCAATAATCTGGAGCCCAGCTTATGAGTAGCCTGCCGCCCTGCCCCAAATGCCAGTCCATCTATACTTACGAAGATGCAGAGGTGCTGATCTGCCCGGAATGCGCCCACGAATGGTCGGCTACGGAAACAGACCAGCCGGCCGAGGGTAATGCAGCCGTCAAGGATGCATTTGGCAATACCCTGCAGGATGGTGATACGGTGACCGTGATCAAGGACCTGAAAGTCAAGGGCTCATCTTCAGCCCTCAAGGTTGGAACCCGGGTCAAGAACATCCGCCTGTGCGAAGGTGACCACAACATCGACTGCAGGATTGAAGGCTTCGGAGCCATGCAGCTCAAATCAGAGTTCGTAAAGAAAGCCTGAACGGCCACAGCTGCTCAGGAGGACTCTCCGGAATAAACAGTCACCCGGTTACGCCCTCCGCGCTTGGATTCATAAAGAGCATGATCCGCCCGCTCAATCAGCTGGTCATAGCGGGCGCAGGGCTCAAACAGGTCCGCTACGCCAATGCTGATGGTAAACCCCAGCTGCAACTGGTCATGGACAACCTCAAGAGCACTGACTTTCCGGCGCAGCCGCTCGGCCAGCAGACTGGCACCCGCGCTTTCAACATTGGGCAGCAGGATCACAAACTCCTCGCCACCATAGCGCCCGGCGATATCGATATCACGGATGTTGTCACTGATCAGACGGGCCAGTGCCTGGATAACCCGGTCACCCACCTGGTGCCCGTGGGTATCATTGATAGTCTTGAAATGGTCGATATCCAGCATCAGCAGCGACAGCATGCTGCCATGCCGACGGTAACGGGCAAACTCGCGCTTCAGCTCCTCTTCCCAGTAACCCCGGTTGTTCAGGCCGGTCAGCCGGTCCATACGGGACAGCTGCTCCAGCTCCTGCCGGGCCAGCAGGGAATGCTTGCGGCTGACGGCAATACTGGTGACATCATACACAATCAGGCAGACATGCTGGATCTGGCCACTGATTGATACCAGTGGCAGCAGCGTGGTGTTCTGGTACATAAAGTCTTCCTGCCCGGTAATCGGCTGGTAGGTCCTGAACCTCACCACAAAAGGCCGCTGCTCCCAGATGGTATGGAGGGGTGTCTCCAGCGTCAGGACCTGCTCCACCTTGCGCCGGAACCAGCTTTCATTGATTTCGGGAAAAACCTGGAAGAAGGATTTTTTGTAAACATCCCTGGCACTCTGCCCGGAATGGTTCTCCATAAAGCTGTTCCAGGTATCAATCCGGTAATCCAGATCAAAGACAACAACCCCGACATCGATGCTCTGGATGATTGCCAGGAGCCAGTGAAACTCCTTGAATGCCAGCTGTTCCGACATAACCGCTCACTCCATCAGATAGGCCAGTTTTTTCTGCAGGAAGGGTATGGAGTCCTCGGTAAACAGCAGCAGCAGGTTGAAATGGATATTGTGCCCCTCAATGCTGTAACTGATTTCTACAGCCAGTGTTTTCCGCCAGCGGTCTTTCAGCCGGATCAGCTGGTCAATGGAAACGCTCTCACCCAAGACCAGAGGATGCCCCTGCGAAAAACAGAGGTCCAGCTGCCGGGAAATGCTGGTCAGACAGGCCCCGATCAGGATGCTGGACATGTCCAGCAGCATTTCCATCATCGAAACATCGTCACCCTCCCCGCCCATCAGGCGAGCCATATCGGCAACCTCAGAGTCATGAAAAATCAGCAGGGCCTCTCCGGAAATACCCTGGGTGATATACCCCTGACAGACTGCCGTCAGCCGTTCATCGGTCTGGATATTGGCCAGTGCCATATGCAGCTCACTGACTTCCAGCACATTGACATTGGGGACAGGCAGCTGGATAAACACGCCCAGCAACCGGGCCAGCAGGGCTGCCGCCTGCCCCATCGCCACATTGACCACCTCACGGAAGGTATCGCGAAAAACCAGCTCCGGACTGACATGGTCGGGCATCCCGCTACAGGCAGCCCCTGCCCGTCCATCTCTGGAAGAGGACCCGGCCTGCTCCAGCAGGCCAAGCATCTCCAGAGTCTGCCGCAGGATCTGCGGATCAAGCGGCTTTTTCAGGAAAGCCAGCGCCCCCAGGCTATGGGTCCGCTCAATGGCCTCCTGCTGGACATCACCCGAAACCACAATGGCCCGGCATGGCAACTGCTGCTCCTGAATGGCATCCAGGACTTCGTACCCATCCAGAACCGGCATGGTCAGATCAAGAAAAATCAGGTCTACCGGCTCGCGCTGCAACAGCTCCAGTGCATCCAGCCCGTTTTCCGCCTGACTGATCCGTACCGGCCAGTCAGCCGGCAGTGCCCGCAACAACTGTTTGCGAGCAAGACTGGAGTCATCACAGACCAGCACCGATACGTCAGGCATAACAGGGCCTGCCCATCAAAATTTCCTTGTTGTACGCATAGTAGCCCCAAACCGGCATAAAACCCGATAGATTTACCCTCCCTCCGGCCAGAGGATCTGGCTGTGAGGGTAAAATGACAGCATTATGCCATCTTCTGCCCCTTACCTTTATGGCTGCACAGTATCGGTGACTCCCATGACCAGCAAGAAATCCAGCGTTCCCTATAGCCAGCGCGAACAGGGATACCGGGAAAAGGCCCTGAAAATGTATCCTTGGGTGTGTGGCCGTTGTGGCCGGGAATTTTCTGGAAAACGTCTCAGCGAACTGACCGTACACCACAAGGACCATAATCACGACAACAACCCGCCCGATGGCTCAAACTGGGAGCTGCTTTGCCTGTACTGCCACGATAACGAGCACTCGCGCTATACCGACAACCAGTACTTTGCCGAAGCCAAGCCGGGCAGTGACCGGACGCCCCAGACCACATTCAAGGGACTCGCCGGACTGGCCGACCTGCTGGGCCGCCCCCGCGAGGACCAATAGCCGGTCTGCACCAGAGCTGCTTTACTGTTCTGTCAGACTGGCAGGTATCAGGAGTTATTGTCATGCATGTCCATGTGCTGCAGCACACCTCGTTTGAAGGACTGGGAAACATTGCTGGATGGCTGGAAGAACAGAACGCCTCGATTTCCCATACGCGCCTCTATGAAACCCAAGGATTTCCCTCGCTGGACCAGGTTGATCTGCTGATCATTCTGGGGGGGCCCATGAGTGTCAACGATGAGGAGCGGCTGCCCTGGCTGAAAGCCGAAAAGCTGTATATTGCCGATGCCATCCGCTGCAACAAGCCTGTGCTGGGCATCTGTCTCGGCGCCCAGCTGATTGCCAGTGCCCTGGGCGCCCGGGTCTATCCGGCCCCCAGCCGGGAACTGGGCTGGTTCCCGGTATTCGGCCAGCCCCACCCGGACGCTGACTTCAGCTTTCCGCCCAGTATTGATGTCTTTCACTGGCACGGTGAAACCTTCGACCTGCCTCCCGGCGCTATCCGGCTGGCCAGCAGCGAGGTCTGTCCCAACCAGGCTTTCCAGCTGGGTCCCCATGTTCTTGGCCTGCAGTTCCATCTGGAAGTCACCCCGGAGATGGTCAGTACCCTGGCAGTGCTGGACCGGGAGCAGCTGGCCGCCGGTGAACCCCATATACAAAATGAAGTCACCCTGCTCTCGACGCCCATCGGCACCTACTCGAATGGCCATGCCCTGATGGAGCATGTGCTGGAATATCTGACGACCGGGCTGAAGTAACCCCTGCCTGATGTTCCGTAGCGTACCTTGTATGGAGTGGTGCCTGTCTGCAAACAGACAGGCAGGCTCCAGCCTTCCCGGAAAACAGGCCCGCCCGGAAGGCCCGGTTATTGCCTGAGCCTGCCATGACACTCCAGCAGACGGACTGCTTCTTCGAATGAAACTGATCATCGACCGCCCCTATGCAGAGGCCCTGACCAGGCACTTCCCTGAACTTGCCACCCTGACCAGCCAGCTGAAGTTTGGCAACCGGGCCGAAATACCACTGGAACAGCTGAGCCCTGAACAGCTCCAGCAGCTCCAGCTGCTCTATGCGGCGGCCGGCCCGCAGATGGAGGTACGGGCTGCACAGCTGGCCACCCTGCAAAAAGCCCTGGCCAGCGAAGGCCGCCGCTATGCCGAACAGGACCTGGAGCGGCTGGTTCCGGATATTGCCGCCTTCCTGATCCAGGACGTCATCCGGGGCTGGCTGTTCCGGATCAATGCCAGTGGCAAGCCCTACCCTTATCTGGTCACCCGGATTGACTTTACCCCACCGGGTGAAGAAGAAAGCGGACGTATCCTGCTGGACCTCAAAGCCAACAGCATGGGCAAAATTGCCACCCAGACCCTGCAGATTTTCGAGCGGGACATTCTGGGCAAGACCATCCCGGAGATCCTGCTGGGCAAAGGCTTCCTGAAAGAAACCCCGGAGCTGGCCGGGGCCTATGACCGCTCGGCAAAACGCTTCTTCCAGTGGCGCTCCGACTATGGCCAGCAGTTCTCTGGTCAGGGTACCGGTATCTATGCTGAAGACCCGACAGCCTCACACCGCAGTACGGACTGGGCCAGAAAAGAGCGGGTCATCCTCTCCTCATCAGGTGGACTGGCCCGGCTGGTTAACGATGAAGACATCCTGAAAGACCGGGACATGGTGCTGGACAGCTCCGGTGATTTTCTGGCCAGGTACCTGCGCAAGGCAGAGCGCAGCGTCAAATACAATGAACGGGTTGAAAAAGCAGCTGAAATCCTCCAGTCCGAGGTTCCGGAGGGGGCTTTTTCCGAGCTGCCCGTGCATGGCTATATCCTGATGTTTCACCTCGACCTGCACCATCACCTCTGGGTCCATGCAGATGACCTGCAGCCCTATATCTACCAGCCCGAACTGAAAAGCCGGCTGATCCTGCCCCCGGAGCAGACCGACCTGATTGACATTCTGACGGCTGAAATGGATGTGCTGATGGATGACATCGTGGAAGGCAAGTCCGGAGGAACCACTGTGCTTTGCGCCGGCCCGCCCGGCGTCGGTAAAACCCTGACCGCCGAGGTGTACTCGGAAATCATTCACCGCCCCCTGTACCGGGTGCATTCCGGCCAGCTGGGCCTGAACGTTGCCGAGATGGAGCAGATCCTGAAGAAAACCCTGACCCGGGCCCAGCGCTGGGGTGCTGTCATGCTGATTGACGAGGCTGATGTCTATATCCGGCGCCGGGATGACAACATCATGGCCAATGCCGTAGTCGGTGTTTTTCTCCGGGTCCTGGAATACTTCAACGGCTTGCTGTTTCTGACCACCAACCGGGTCGATGATATCGACGAAGCCGTGATTTCCCGCTGTATTGCGCTGATCCGCTATCATCCGCCCGGGCTGGCGGACCGGCGAAAAATCTGGCAGGTCATGACAGAACAGTTCGGACTGGCTATCAGCCCGGAACAGCTTGACCATCTGGCCAGCCTGTTCCCTGCAGCTACGGGCCGGGATATCAAGGGACTGGCCAAGCTGGTGGCCAAATACTGCCATTACCAAAGCGTACCGCCCAGCCTGGAGGTTTTCGAACGCTGCAGCATGTTCCGGGGCATGGATATGGGCCAGTCGCCGGCCTGAAGCGGATACAGCCAGAGGTCACCGCCGCCTCTGCTGCAGCAGGCGGCGAATCATTTCTGCAGGAAAGCCCCGGTACGCCAGAAAACGGGCCTGCTGCCCCCATGCCTTTGGGCTGTCCGGATGCTGGCCCGCAAAACGCCGCAGCCAGACCTGCTCCAGCAGATCCGCCCAGTCAACCCCGAGCTGCTGGAAAACCTGCTCCACAGCCTCCCGTGATGCACCCTGGCGGGTCAGTTCATCACGGATTCGCAGCGGCCCGTATCCGCCACTGACCCGCCGGCGGACCAAAGACTCCAGATAACGCTCATCACTTAACAGTCCCTCATCGGCCAGCTTCGCCAGCACCTGGACGACCAGTTGCGGATCTGCCCCGCGCTGCTCCAGCTTGCGGGCCAGCTCCCGGGAGCCATGCTCCCGGCGGGCCAGCAGATCCATGGCCTGACGGCGGATGGCGGTCTGGGTATCCAGCTCCATTGCCCCGGACTCAGTAATCCGCCGTATCGATATCTGCCTCCGCGGCATCCTCATCGGCACCTGCCGGAGTAGCTCCATTCCGGCCACTGCCAACCACCAGCAGTTGCTGGCGCAACTGCTGTTCAATGGTGCTGGCAACCTCCGGGTTCTCCTCCAGATAGCGGGCAGCGTTGGCCTTGCCCTGACCAATTTTGGTGTTCTGGTAGCTGTACCAGGCACCGGATTTTTCAATCAGCCCCTGCTGGACCCCCAGATCAATGATCTCGCCATTACGATAGATACCCCGGCCATAAAGAATCTGGAACTCGGCCTGACGGAACGGTGGAGCAACCTTGTTCTTGACCACCTTGACCCGGGTTTCGCTGCCAATAATCTCATCGTTATCCTTGACCGCCCCTGTCCGCCGGATGTCCAGCCGGACCGAAGCGTAGAACTTCAGGGCATTGCCGCCGGTCGTGGTTTCCGGATTGCCGAACATCACGCCGATTTTCATGCGGATCTGGTTGATAAAAATCACCAGACAGTTAGCGTTCTTGATATTGCCAGTGATCTTGCGCAGGGCCTGGGACATCAGCCGGGCCTGCAGGCCAACATGGGCATCGCCCATTTCCCCTTCAATTTCGGCCTTGGGGACCAGGGCTGCCACCGAGTCAACAATAATCACATCGACTGCCCCGGAGCGCACCAGCATGTCGGTGATTTCCAGCGCCTGCTCCCCGGTATCCGGCTGGGATACCAGCAGATCATCCACATTCACCCCAAGCCGTCCCGCATAATCCGGATCAAGAGCGTGCTCAGCATCCACGAAGGCACAGGTTGCACCCTGTTTCTGGGCCTCAGCAATCACTGACAGGGTCAGGGTCGTCTTGCCGGACGATTCCGGGCCATAAATCTCGACAATCCGGCCCTTGGGCAGGCCGCCAATACCCAAGGCAATATCCAGCCCAAGCGAACCGGTCGAAATGGCCGGAATGGCTGGCCGCTCGTGATCTCCCATGCGCATGACCGCACCCTTGCCAAACTGGCGCTCAATCTGGCCAAGTGCTGCCGCCAGCGCACGTTTCTTGTTCTCATCCATTGGAGATCCTCACATTGATTGGGCAGGCATGGAGCCTGAAAGACTGTATGTTTAGCCAGTATTAGAGCATGCGGTCCTCAAACTCAGCCAGTCCCGCAGGCCCCGACTGGCACAGCACCAGCAAGCCCTGCAGGGCCCGCTCAATGCCCTGATGACGCACCGCCTGGCGGTCGCCTGCCAGCCGGTAACAGCGGCTAAAGACCTGCCGGCCTGCCACCCAGGCAATCCAGACCGTTCCCACCGGAATTTCCGGCGTTCCGCCATCCGGCCCGGCCAGCCCCGTAACGGCAACAGCAAACCGGGACGCACCGCGCTGGCTGGCCCCAAGGGCCATCGCCTCGGCAACCTCACGGCTGACAGCACCCCGCTGCGCCAGCAAAACAGGCGACACGCCCAGTTGCTGACACTTCTGCCGGTTCGAATAGGTGACATAGCCCGCCTCAAACCAGGCCGAACTGCCCGGAATCCGGGTAATGGCCTCAGCAATACCGCCACCGGTACAGGACTCCGCCGTAGCCACCATGGCCTGCTGTGCCTGCAACTGCTGGCCTACCTGTCCAGCCAGCCGGGTCAACTGATCCATATACCCTGTCTCCTGTCAGCCCTGCAGAAAAGCGCCCCGGATACCATCAATCAGCATCTGGGCGCCAATGACCGCCAGGATCAGGCCCATCAACCGGGTAATTACCCCCAGCGCTCCCTCACCACACAGCACCAGCAGGCGCCGGCCGAATACAAACACCACAAAGGTAATCACACATAACAGGGCAAACGCCGCCACGGTCAGCAAGGCTGGTCCCAGCCCTCCCTGCGAGGAATAACTCATTGCCGTCACAATGGTGCCCGGCCCGGCCAAAATAGGCATGGCCAGCGGAAAAACTGCCACACTCAGCCGGGCATCAATACACTTCTGGTTATCCTCATCATTCAGCTGATGCACGCTGGACTGCTTGCCATGCAGCATGTCAAAACCAATCAGTCCTACCAGAACCCCACCCACCAGCCGGAACGCTGCCAGCGTGATACCAAACAGATCAAAAATCACTTTACCGGCCAGCACGAAGGCCAGCACGATCCCAAATGCCAGCAACAGCGAGCGGATGGCCACCAGGCGCATGGTCCGGGGATCATCGTCCGCCGTCAGACTGAGAAAAATCGGCACATTGGCCAGCGGGTTCATGATAGCGAAAAACCCCATGAACACCGTGGCACCCTGCAGCAGAACGGAATCGGCAAACATGAATGCATCCTGTAAATCAGCAGCACAGCGCCAATTATCACCCGGCTTCTGACATTTTCCACCCTGACCGCCATTTGAAATAAAGCCCGGTAAAGCGCCTATAATCCTGCCTGTCCAATATGCATCTGCAGGCCTCTACCAGCCATGACACAGGCAATGACTTTTGACCGGGACCTGGTCAAAAAATATGACCGTCCGGGGCCGCGTTACACGTCCTACCCCACAGCCCCCCAGTTTCATGGCGGATTTACCGCCCCGGCTTACCAGGAGGCTGCCCGTCAAAGCAACCGGCCACCTGCCAAGCCCCTGTCGGTTTACATTCATATTCCGTTCTGTGAAAGCCTCTGCTACTACTGTGCCTGCAACAAGATCATTACCCATCGCCTGGAGCGGGCAGCGGAATATCTGGAATATCTCAAAAAAGAAATTCGCCTGCAGGGGCAACTGTTTGAGCGCAGCCGCCGGCTGACCCAGCTGCATCTGGGCGGCGGGACACCAACCTACTTCAGCCAGGACCAGCTGGCGGAGCTGATGGAAGCCCTGCAGGCTGCCTTCAGCCTTGAGCCGGATGGCAGCCACGAGTTTTCTCTGGAGGTGGATCCCCGTACCGTTACCCCACAGCGCATTCACGGGCTCCGCCAGCTGGGCTTTAACCGCCTGAGCTTTGGCGTGCAGGATTTCGACCCGCAGGTACAGAAAGCCGTCAACCGGGTACAAAGCGAGGAACAGGTCAGGGAGCTGGTTCTGGCTGCCCGGGAAGCCTGCTTCAGCTCTGTCAGTGTTGATCTGATCTATGGACTTCCCCTGCAGACTGCAAGCAGCTTTGAAACCACGCTGGATAAACTGGCCCATCTCCGGCCGGACCGGATCGCTGCTTACAGCTATGCCCACCTGCCAGAAATGGTCAGGGCCCAGAAACTGATCCGGCCCGAAGACATGCCCCCCCCCGAGCGGAAACTTGAACTGCTTGAACTGACCATCCGTCGCCTAACAGCCGCCGGCTACGTCTACATTGGCATGGATCATTTTTCGCTGCCCGGCGATGAGCTGGCCATGGCCCAGAAAAATGGCAGCCTGCAGCGCAATTTCCAGGGCTACTCCACCCATGCGGACTGCGACCTGATCGGTCTTGGTATCACCTCCATCGGCAAAGTAGGCGACAGTTACAGCCAGAACCAGAAAGAACTCCCCGAATACTACGCTGCTCTTGACCAGGGACAGCTGCCCATTTTTCGCGGCTACCAGCTAAATAAGGATGACCGTATCCGCCAGGAAATCATTCTTTCACTGATGTGCCACGGCCATATCGATTTCGGAGAGGTAGAACAGATCCACGGCATCCAGTTCACTGACTACTTCGCTGAAGCCCTCGCCTCACTTGACGAGGCCGTCAGGGATGGACTGGTGGAAATCAGCTCCAGCCACCTGCAACTCCTGCCCAGAGGCCAGCTGATGCTGCGCAATATCGCCATGGCCTTCGATGCCTATCTGGGTGAAAAACAGCAGGGTCGTTTTTCCAGAACTGTCTGAAAATAGCCCCATGGTTGCATGGGTACCAAAGGGAGCTGTACAGTACGGCCCCGCTTTCAGTAGCTTGCTGTCAGCGGGCAAATAAAAGCCCGGATGATGAAATTGGTAGACATACCGGACTTAAAATCTGTTTTGTCAAGTCTTCTCCTCTTGTGCCATCGAGCGAGAAGGCCAATAGTGACAACGGTTTAAGGGCATCCAAGGCATAGCATCTCGCCTTAGCTTGGTGGTCAGGGGCCAAGTAGGTGCCAGTAGAAATTGAGGTAGGAGCTTCCAGCACATCGCACTACGCCCGAGTGGTGAAATCGGTAGACACAAGGGACTTGAACAATTTGAGCCTTCGGGGGGAAACGCCCGAAGTGAAGCCCGTCAAATTCGGCGAAAGCCCTGGATGCCTCGGTATCCGAGCCAACGCCGAGCCAAGCCCAAGCTCCCCGCTTGGGAAGGTGTAGAGAGCAGACGGCGGGCACCTACGGCCGCAAGGCTATGGTGAAGGCGTGCTCCAGACCACGAACAGCGCATTGCGCGCTGGCGGCGAAAGCCGAAGTGGGAAGAAAATCCCTCGCCGAAAGGCGTGCCGGTTCGATTCCGGCCTCGGGCACCAATTCGAAAGCCGCCCCTGTGTCATGCAGGGGCGGCTTTCCCATTCTTGGGTGACGTGCGCTTGAATCCCCGATCCCCGGTCATGAACGCCTCCAGCATGTGCGGAATCAGCACCGTGGCATCGATCACCTCGCCGTAGGTTTGCGCGTGCAGGGCCGCGTAGCGGTCGAGGTCGGCCTTGAGGCTGGCCGGGCACGCGAAGGTCAGTTTGATGCTTTCGGTTTTGGGCAGCGGCCCCAGCCGCAGCTTCTTGGTCGTGCTCATCGTGAAGTCCCTCGGTTGAAGAACAGCGGCTGGTATGGCCGCAGCACCAGGTCGCGGTTGACGATGATGCGCACCGGCAGGCCCGGCCGCTCGGTCAAGGTAGGCTGGATGTTGAGGTTGCGCCGGGTTATCTCCTGGCCGGCTTGGTTCACGCTGTCCTGCAAGCTGTCGCCTCCGGCAATGATGACGCGATCACCGTTGCGGTTCTCCGGCGCAGCCAGCTCGGCGCCGACGCCCAGTAGCGTCGTCAGCGCCGCGCCGGCAAGGATGCGATCCCAATGCCAATCGACACCATCCTCCAGGCCGGCGTAGCCGGCCGGGTCGGTGCCAGCCAGATTGTCGAGCGTTAGCGATGACGTGTCGGGCAGGATGATCCGGTTCCACACCACTTGCACGCGGCTCTGTCCGTAGGCGACCTGGCTGTTGTATTTGCCGAAAATGCGCGAACCCTGCGGAATCAGCAGGAACTTGCCCGTCGCCGTGTCATAGACCGGCTCCGTCACCGTGCCGATCACGTCGCCCGGCAGGTCGGACTTGATGCCCGTCACCAGCGCCGCCGCGATCACCGTCCCGGCCATGACCTGATACGGCGAGGCCGGCATTTGCAGGTTGCCGGAATTACGGGTTTCCGTGGTTCCGGCTTTCTGGAACGCCTCTTTCTGGTCTTGCCGGTTCTGCACGGCGGTCGGGTCGGCAGGCTGGGCCGCCGTCGAGGCCGGCCCGGCGGCCTGCGGGTCGAAGCCCGCGAGGCCGGATGCCGGGGCAGCCGTGGCGACTTGCGCAGTCGCGGCAGCGGCGCGCTGGTTGCTGGAACGGAAGAACACCGACGAACCTGCCGCCGCGTCGGCCTCCTTGCGCAGCGCGTCGCGTTCGGCAGCGGCGGAATCTTGGCCGGGTGGTGCATAGCTGGCCACCGCCGGCTGCTGCGACCTGACGATGGCCGGGCCGAGCTTTACAACGTCGATCGCGTCTCGCGCTCCGATGGCCTCGACCAGCTTCCCGCCGACTACTCCAAGCTGCCGCCGAAGGTGCCGGAGCTGGGGCCGCCGCTGCCGG
>DIDB01000025.1 GCA_002417905.1 Pseudomonadaceae bacterium UBA5811 | reverse complement strand
TCTTCGTCGGCAGCGTCGGAGGTGTATAAGAGACAGGTGCTGGCCTGCCTGCAGGAGTCTTTCGCCGAAGACTGGTACTGGGCCACCCGCCACCTGCCGCCCCTGCTGCTGCCGGACAGCTACACGGAGCAGGACGGCATGGTCTGCCAGGCTCTCTGCAGTGGCCCGGCCGACCCGCAGGAAACCGCCTCACTGTTTTTTGTCCAGGCCATCAACACGGCCCGCCAGCGGATCTGGCTGGCCAGCCCCTACTTTGTACCGGATGAGGCGGTATTCTCGGCGTTACAGCTGGCCGTACTGCGGGGTGTGGAGGTTCGCCTGCTGCTGCCTGCCCGTCCGGATCACCGGGTGGTCTATGCCGCCTCCAGCCTGTATGCCAGCGAGGCGGCCCGGGCCGGAATCCGGATTTACCGCTATCAGCCCGGCTTTGTGCACCAGAAAGTAGTCCTAGTCGACGATCAGCTGGCCTCGGTAGGCAGCGCCAACCTGGATAACCGCTCATTCCGGCTGAATTTTGAAGTCACCGTACTGGTAGCCGACCGGGACTTTGCCGACCAGGTGGCCCGGATGCTGGAAAAAGACTTTGCCTGCGCCCGGGAAATTCTTCCCGGCAATGAACCCAAACCCCGCCGCCTGCAACAGCTGGGCATGCGGGTGGCCCGCCTGGTAGCCCCGGTCCTGTAAGCTCCGGAGCGGGTCTGGCCGGGCCAATTAATTTCAGGCCCGGACATCGCATCCATGCTGGCAAGAAGCTACCATTCAGCTGTATGCCACCGGGGCATTTCCGGCCCGCGCCCAGGAGGCCACAAAACAAGAGGTCAAAGGCTGAACCATGTTTTCCCTGACCAGTCTGCGCACCCGTTATGCCCTGATTTTTGCCATCCTGATCATCGCCCTGAGCTGGATTTTCGGCGTTCTGGTCAGCGAGGCCACCCTTGGCCAGCTGCGGGAAAACATTGGCAGCCGCCTGATGCACGCCGCGCAACTGATGGCCGAACGCCTGAACCGGGACATTGCCGGGCGGGCCCGCAGCCTGGACCTGCTCAGCCAGCTGGAAACCGGCCTGCCGGCCGAACGGCGGCCTGACCTGCACCAGGCCCTGACGCTCTTCCAGCAGCAGTATCCCGAAGTGGACTGGGTAGGCCTGCTGGACCCCCAGGGCTGGGTGATGGCTTCCGGTGATGGCTTTCTGGAAGGCACCCGGCTACAGCAGTACGCCGGAACCGAACAGGGCCTGCCCGGCAGTGCAACCCTGCTGGTCCAGCCCTCCAGCCCCACCGGCCACCTGGTGGAAATTTCCCGGCCGGTCCATGATGCCCAGGGCCAGATGCAGGCCCGGCTGGTCTGCTGGCTGTCCCGGCAATGGGCAGAACAGATCCGCCAGTTCATGGAGCAGAGCGCCCAGGCCAGCCAGCAGGAACAGCTGCAGTTTATCCTGCTGGGCCCGGACCAGCGCGTCTGGCTCGGCCCGCCGTCGCTGATGGGCTGGCTGCCCGGTTTTGCCCCCCAGTTTCACGCCAGGGACTACTGGCAGGTAGAGCGCTGGCAGGGAGGCCAGGAATATCTGACCGGGGTGGCCAAAAGCAGTGCACCCGCCGGCCCGGGCTGGACCATCATCGCCCGCCAGCCCCTGGAGCAGGCCTACCAGCCGGTTATCCGGCTACAGGAGGCCCTGCACCACTGGGGACTGATCCTGTCGGCCCTGTTCGCCGCCATCGCCTGGATCCTGACCGGTTTTATCACCCGGCCCCTGCACCAGATGGCCATTGCCGCCCAGTGGCTGGCCGCCGGGGAAAAAGCCGAAATTCCGCTGCCCCGGGGCAGCAGCATCGAGGTGCGCAAACTGGGCCTGGCCATCCAGCAGCTGGCCAGCAGCCGTAACAGCCAGCGCCATGCACTGAGCGCCATGAAAGACATTGCCTATCGCGACAACCTGACCAGTCTGGCCAACCGCGCTGCCCTTGAGCACTACCAGCACGCCCTGGAAACCGGCAAGCGCCGGCATGCCGGCTGGCTGTTTGTCCTGTGGATGGATCTGGACAATTTCAAGGGCATCAATGACACCTTTGGCCATGTGGTCGGTGACCAGGTCCTGCAGGAAACCGCCCGGCGGCTGGCCCTGTGCTTCCGCGAGGAGGACCTGCTGGTCCGGGTGGGCGGGGACGAATTCCTGGCCCTGCTGCCGGTGCCGCTCGGTACCCCCCAGGAGGTGATCAGCACCGTAACCCAGCGGGTGATTGCCGCGCTGGAAAGTCCGCTGGCCCTGGGCGATGGTGCCCTGCAGATCAGCTGCAGCATTGGGGTTGCCTGCTGGCCCCGGGATGCGGCGGATCTGGACGAGGTGTTCCATCTGGCCGACCAGGCGCTCTATACCGCCAAGCGGGCCGGCAAGAACCAGGTGCATTTCCACCGGCTGCTGACACTGCCCGACCGTTACGCCGCCCGGGACACAGACTGAATCACTGGCCGGACGGGCGCTTCAGCAGGGCCCGGATGCTGGCCAGAGCCTCATTGCCCCGGACTGCCCGGACTTCGGCGGGCGTATCCTCCCGGCCCTCCCAGAGCAGATCCTCCGCCGGCAGCTCGGCCAGAAAACGGCTCGGGGTACAGGCCATGACCTCACCATACTGCTTGCGCCGGGCCGCAAAGGTAAACACCAGTTTCTGGCGGGCCCGGGTGATGCCCACATAGGCCAGCCGCCGCTCCTCCTCAATGCTGTCCGCCTCAATACTGGAGCGGTGCGGCAGGATCTCCTCCTCCATGCCCATGATGTACACATGAGGGAACTCCAGGCCCTTGGAGGCATGCAGGGTCATCATCTGCACCCCTTCGGCCCCCTCCTGCTCCTCCTGCTGGCGCTCCAGCATGTCACGCAGCACCAGCCGGGCAATGGCCTGCTCGATGGTCATGTCCGTCCCGTCATCCTTTTCCAGCAGGGTTTTCAGGGCATCGATCAGATACCAGACATTACCCATCCGGAAAGCCGCCGCCCGCTCGCTGGAACTGTTCTGGCGAATCCACGGCTCATAGTCGATATCCACCACCATGGCGCGCAGGGCGGCAATGGGATCACCCTCGGCACACTGGCGGCGCAGCCGCTCCATATAGGCCTTGAAACGGGCCAGCCGTTCGGTAAAGCGGCTATCCAGCAGGGCAGCCAGCCCCATCTCGTCACAGGCGGCATACAGGGACAGCTGGCGCTCGCTGGCATAGTTGCCCAGCTTTTCCAGGGTGGCCGAGCCAATCTCGCGCCGGGGAACATTGATGACCCGCAGAAAGGCATTGTCATCCGCCGGATTGACCAGCAGCCGGAAATAGCTCATCAGATCCTTCACTTCCTGACGGGCAAAAAAGCTGGTGCCACCGGACAGCCGGTAAGGAATCTGGTGATGCTGCAGCTTGAGCTCCAGCAGCCGGGCCTGATGGTTGCCCCGGTACAGCACGGCAAAGTCACTGTAGGGCCGGTCGGTGCGCAGGTGCTCGGTCAGGATCTCCATGGCAATCCGTTCGCACTCGGCGTCCTCATTGCGGCAGCGAACCACCCGGATTTCCTCGCCATGGCCCATTTCGCTCCACAGCTCTTTTTCAAACACATGGGGATTATTGGCAATCAGCTGGTTGGCACAGCGCAGGATCCGGCTGGTGGAACGGTAATTCTGCTCCAGCATCACCACCTTCAGCCCCGGAAAGTCCTCTTTCAGCTGGACCAGATTCTCCGGCCGTGCACCCCGCCAGGCATAGATGGACTGGTCGTCATCCCCAACCACCGTAAACTGGGCCCGGCCCTGTACCAGCAGGCGCACCAGCAGGTACTGGCTGGCATTGGTATCCTGGTACTCGTCCACCAGCAGATAGCGCACCCGGTTCTGCCACCTTTCCAGAACCTCAGGCCGGTTCTGGAACAGCCAGACCGGCTGCAGGATCAGGTCATCAAAATCCACCGCGTTATAGGCTTTCAGGGTGCGCTGATAGTGCTGGTACACCACAGCCGCCGTCTGCTCCTGCGGATTCTGCGCCCTGTCCAGGGCAGCGTCGGGCAGCACCAGATCATTTTTCCAGCGGCCAATCTGCTGCAGTACCTGGTCCACGCCATCATCCCCGGCATACTCCTTGTGCATGATCTCGGTAACCAGCGCCCGGACATCACCCTCATCAAAAATGGAAAACCCGGGCTTGTAGCCCAGATGCGCATGCTCCCGGCGGATGATATTCAGGCCCAGATTATGAAAGGTGGACACTGTCAGCCCCCGGGCTTCGGCGCCCCGGAGCAGGCTGCCGACCCGCTCTTTCATCTCCCGGGCGGCCTTGTTGGTAAAGGTCACCGCATAGATGTACTGGGCCTTCAGGCCACACTGCTGGATCAGATAAGCGATCTTGCGGGTAATCACGCTGGTTTTGCCGGAACCCGCACCGGCCAGCACCAGCAGCGGGCCGCTGATATAGGTCACCGCCTCCTGCTGGCGGGGATTGAGTCGGGACATGGCAGAGCACCGGCAAACCTTGGAAGGGGTCTATTCTAGCCTTTTCGCAGCCCCTCCCGGTCCTGCCTAGCCTGAACCGGCACCCGCAATCTGCTATGGTCCAGTCCGTACATTCACAAAACCGGAGGATAAATGCTCAAGCATCCCGGATACTCCGCGGTCCTGCTGGCCAGCCTGATGCTGCAGGCCTGTACCACCCTGCAGACATCCAACCCGACCCGCACCGCCACCGAGGAACTGCTGATTTCCACCGCTGCCGACCGGGCGGCCCACCGGCTGGCCAGCCAGCTGACCACCTCCGGGCTGGTCTTTGTTGACAGCAGTTTCTTCGAGGGTACGGACAGCAAGCAGGCCATCGGCGCCATCCGCAACAGCCTGCTGAGCCAGGGCGTGCCACTGACCAGCGAGCGCAGCAAGGCCGATACCATTGTGGAAATCCGGGCCGGTGCCCTGTCCACTGACCGCCAGAGCTTCCTGGTCGGCATTCCCTCGTTCAGCCTGCCCATGCCGCTGTCAGACTCCAGCATCACCGTGCCCGAACTGGCGCTTTACGGCAAGAACACCCAGATCGGTGTCGCCAGTTTTTCAGCCGTCAGTTATGACGCCAGAACGGGCCGCTATCTTGATGCCAGGAGCGCTCAGCTGGGCGAGTCCCATAACGACAAGATCAGTGCCGCCTTTGTCTTCTCCTGGACCAATAACGATACCCGGCCCGCAGCACCACCACTTCTCAAGGACTGACTCCGGCCGGGAGGCCCCGGAATGCCTGCAGCACCCTGGCCCGGCTGGGAGCCAGCTCCACCAGCGGTCCCGGATAACGGCCCCGCCGCTGCAAGGGCGGCTCATGAATCTCCCGGGCATCCAGCCCGGCCAGCTCCGGAACCCAGCGGCGGATAAATGTCCCCTGCGGGTCAAATTTTTTCGACTGGGTCACCGGATTGAACAGGCGGAACCAGGGCACGGCATCGGTGCCGGTGGAGGCACTCCACTGCCAGCCCCCATTGTTCTGGGCCAGATCCCCGTCAATCAGCTGCTGCATAAACCTGTGCTCACCGGCCTGCCAGTGAATCAGCAGGTTCTTGCTGAGAAACATGGCCACCAGCATCCGCAGCCGGTTATGCATCCAGCCGGTCGCCAGCAGGCAGCGCATGGCGGCATCAATCAGCGGAAAGCCGGTCTGGCCCTGCTGCCAGGCCTGCAGCTGGCCGGCATCCGCGCGCCAGGGCAGAGCCCCGGTTTCCGGCCGGAATGGCTGGTGCATGGACAGTCCGGGAAAACCCTGCAGGATATGCCGGTAAAACTCGCGCCAGAGCAGCTCGTCAATCCAGCAGACTACCCCCGGATTGCCCTGCGCCAGTTCATTACCGTTCTGGGCCAGTGCGGCCTGCAGGCACTGGCGGGGCGAGAGCACCCCGGCGGCCAGATAGGGTGACAGCCGGCTGGTTCCGGCCAGGGCCGGAAAGTCCCGGGTCAGGTGATAGTCCAGCAGCTGCTGGTCCGCAAAATGGGCCAGCCGCTCCCGGGCCGCCACTTCACCCGCCGGCCATTCCGCCCGCAGGGCAGGGGCTGGTGGCGGGAAACCACGGACCTTGCCGGGCCCTGGAACACTCCGGACTGCCAGGGCGGCCTGGGGCCGCAGGGCCGGCAGGCAGCGGGGCAAAGCCTCAGCCAGCCGTTTGCGGCAGGCATTGCGAAACGGGGTATAGACCTGGAAGGGCCGGCCACTGCTGGCCAGCAGCTGGCCGGGGGCCAGAAACAGCTGGTCAAGATACCGGGCAAACCCGGTTCCTGTAGCGGCCAGTGCAGTCCGGACGGCCTGGTCGCGCCGGGTTTCGTTGATGCCATATTCCTCGTTCACCCGGACCATGCTGACCTGATACTGCTGGCAAAGACCGGCCAGCACGGCGGGGACGTCTGCCCATTCCGGCACCTCGCGCACCAGCAGCGGGATATTCAGCGCCGCCAGCCCGCTGGCCAGCACTTTCAGGTTGCGCAGCCAGAAATCCACCTTGCAGGGGGCATCACCATGCTGCTGCCACTGGCCGGAAGTCAGCAGGTACAGGGCCAGCACCGGCCCTGCCTCCCGGGCGGCACTCAGGGCCGGGTTATCTGCCAGCCGCAGGTCCGTGCGCAGCCAGACCAGCTGCCGGCCGGAGGATTCAGAGGGCAT
>DIDB01000114.1 GCA_002417905.1 Pseudomonadaceae bacterium UBA5811 | reverse complement strand
GCATGCGGTAATTGGCGAGCTGCTGCAGCTGCGCCAGCAGTGGCAGCAGCAGTACTGCAATCCGCTGTTCAGCGTGCCCCAGCCCACCCTGAACCTGGGCTGCATCCACGGGGGGGACAACCCCAACCGGATCTGCGCCCGCTGTGCGCTGGAATTTGATCTGCGGCCCTTGCCGGGCATGGCCGCAGCGGCACTAAGAGACTGTATCCGCCAGCGGCTGGACCGGGTGGCGGAGGAGCAGCAGCTGGCCATTGAATTCCGGCCACTGTTTCCGGAGGTGCCGCCCTTTGAGCAGCCGGCCGCCAGCGAGCTGGTGCGGCTGGCCGAGCAGCTGTGTGGCCATGAGGCCGGGGCGGTGGCCTTTGGCACGGAGGCGCCCTATCTGCAGGCGCTGGGCTGTGAAACGCTGGTGCTGGGACCGGGAGATATTGCCTGTGCCCACCAGCCGGACGAGTATCTGGCGCTGGACCGGATCGAACCCACCCTCCACCTGCTGCGCCAGCTGATCCGGTATTACTGCCTGACCCCGCTCCACCGCTAAACTGTGCGCGCCCCCTGTACCCTGGAACGGACAACATGCACGACTACGTCAACTGGCTGCGGCACGCCACGCCCTATATCAATGCCCACCGGGATGCCACCTTTGTGGTGATGCTCAGTGGCGATGGGGTGGAGCACCCCAACTTTGCCAATATCATTCACGATCTGGTGCTGCTGCACAGCCTTGGGGTCAGGCTGGTGCTGGTATTCGGCTCCCGGCCGCAGATCGAGGCCCGTCTGGCCGGGCGTGGCCTGCAGTCACGCTACCACCAGAATATCCGCATCACCGATGCCCGGACCCTGGAATGTGTGGTGGAGGCGGCAGGCCAGCTGCGGATTGCTCTGGAGGCCCGGCTGTCAATGGATATGGCCTCCTCGCCCATGCAGGGGGCCCGGTTGCGGGTGGCCAGCGGCAACTTTGTCACGGCCCGGCCGATGGGCGTGCATGACGGGGTCGATTTCCACCATACCGGTGAGGTACGGCGTATCGACCGCAAGGGGATCGGCCGGCTGCTGGACGAGCGGTCCATTGTGCTGCTGTCACCGCTGGGCTATTCGCCCACCGGAGAAATTTTCAATCTGGCCTGTGAGGATGTGGCCACCCGGGCGGCGATTGATCTGCAGGCTGACAAGCTGGTGCTGTATGGCGATTCGCCCGGCGTGCTGGATGACGCCGGCCGGCTGGTGCGGGAGCTGAGTCTTAAGGAAATTCCGCCCCTGGTGGCGCAGCTGGGCAGCAGCTATCAGGCCGAGCTGCTGGATGCGGCCGCCCAGGCCTGCCGGGCAGGCGTGCGGCGCTGCCATCTGGTCAGCCATGCCGAGGACGGTGCCTTGCTCAACGAGCTGTTTACCCGGGATGGCAGTGGCACCCTGGTGGACCGCGAGCAGTTTGAGCAGCTGCGCGAGGCCAGCATCAATGATGTGGGCGGCCTGCTGGAGCTGATCCGGCCACTGGAGGAGCAGGGCATTCTGGTCCGCCGCTCCCGGGAGGTGCTGGAGCGGGAAATCGGCCTGTTTTCCATCGTTGAGCGTGACGGACTGATTATCGCCTGTGCTGCGCTGTATCCGATTGCCGGCTCGGCTGCCGGAGAGCTGGCCTGCCTGGCGGTGCACCCGGACTACCGGCATGGTGGCCGGGGTGACGAGCTGCTGGAGCGTATTGAGCACCGGGCCCGGCAGCAGGGGCTGACCACCCTGTTTGTGCTGACCACCCGCACGGCGCACTGGTTCCAGGAGCGTGGCTTCCAGCCCAGCGGCGTGGAGCGCCTGCCTGCGGCCCGGGCTTCGCTGTACAACTTCCAGCGCAACTCCCGGGTGTTTGAAAAGACCCTGTAGTCAGGAGGCCGGCAGGCTGTTCTGGTAATGGGCCAGATACTGTGCAAAGGGCATCTGGTCAGCGGCCTCGATCCGCGCCTGCCCGGCCAGGGAGTCTGCGCTTTTCTGGCGGAAGGCCTGCAGGGTGGCGCTGTCCAGTGGTGGCTCGCGGAAAAAGCGGGCATGCTGCTGGCTGCAGTGCAGGGCGTAGTCGCGGAAGCTCAGGGACTGTTCGCGCAGGCAGGCCAGCTGCCGGGCCGAAGGCGTCAACTCCGGGTTGCCGATTTTGCGCTGCCCGGTGGCCACGGCCTGCTGGTGCGGGCCATCCGGCTGCAGGCCATCCAGCAGCCGGGCCACCGGGCGGATGCCCTCCAGCAGTTCATGGGCCCAGTCCACCAGGCTGACCGGCCCGGCCAGCCGCTGCAGCAGCAGGCCGGGCCGCCGGCCTTCCCGGACTACGCTGAGGAAGTTTGTGCTGCACTGGCTGCACTCCGGCCCCTGCAGCAGCGGGCTGTCCTGCAGGGCACAGTAAATCAGGAAGGCATCGATAAACCGGGCCTGGCCGATGTCCAGTCCCAGCGGCAGTTCGGGGTTGATGTCCAGCAGCCGGACCTCGACGTACTGGATACCCCGCTCCCGCAGGGCCTGGAGGGGCCGCTCGCCGGAGCGGGTAACCCGTTTGGGACGGATGCTGGAGTAGTACTCGTTTTCGATCTGCAGGATATGGGTGTTGAGCTGTATCCACTCGCCGTTCTGCCGGGTGCCGATCTGCTCATAGGCAGGCCAGGGGGTGGACACGGCTTTCAGCAGGCTGGTGGTATAGCTTTCCAGACTGTCATAGCAGGGCGTCAGGCCAGCCTGGGCATGGTTCTGGTAGCCCAGATCACTCATCCGCAGGCTGGTGGCATGGGGCAGGTACAGGGTCTGACTGTCCAGCCGCTCCAGCCGGTGATCCGCCTGGCGCAGGAAGTTCCGGTCCAGCGCCGGTGAGGCGCCAAACAGGTACATCAGCAACCAGCTGTAGCGGCGGAAGTTGCGGATCAGCGCAATGTAGCTGCGGGTCTGGAAATCCTGCGGGGCAGCCGGGTCGCCACAGTCCTGCTGCAGTACCTGCCAGAGGGCTTCAGGCAGGGAAAAGTTGTAGTGGATGCCGGCAATGCACTGCATGGCCTTGCCGTAGCGGCGGGCCAGCCCCTGGCGGTACACATGCTTGAGCTGCCCGGCGTTGGAGTGGCCGTAGCGGGCCACCGGAATATCCGCTTCGGCAGGCAGGGTACCGGGCATCGAGGCGCTCCACAGGTACTCGTCGTCCAGCCCGGTATAAGCAAAGCGGTGAATCTGCTCCAGCTCGTCCAGCACCTGGCGGGGGTCCCGGGCGGTACTGGTGATAAATTCCAGCAGGGCTTCCGAATAGTCGGTGGTGATCTGCGGATGGGTCAGGGCCGAGCCCAGTGCCGCCGGGTGCGGGGTCAGGGCCAGCTGGCCATGGGGATCGACGCGCAGGCATTCACGTTCGATACCGTGCAGGCACTGGCCCAGCAGGGGCTGGTGGGCTGGGTCGGCCAGCAGGGCCAGACGGCGGGAAAAATGGCTCACCTTAAACTTCCTTCACGCGGCGGACGGCGCAATATGCGGCCAGATGGCGCTCAGGACAAGCACTGCCGCCGCTCAGCAGGCATCCCGGGGCAGCAGCAGGCCCAGCGGCAGGCAGATCCGGGCCTCCAGGCCACCTTCCGGGCGGTTGCGCAGCTCAACGGTACCGGCGTGCTGGGCGGCGATCCGTTTGACAATCGCCAGCCCGAGCCCGGCGCCCTGGCCACCCCGGGCCCGGTCACCACGGATAAAGGGGTTGAAGACTTCCTCGATTTCCGCCGGGTCCAGGCCCTTGCCATGGTCCATCACGCTGATCACCACATAAGGGGCGCTGCCCTCCTGGGCAATGCTGGCGGTGACATCCACATCCGGCCCGGCATAGCGCATGGCATTTTCAATCAGGTTGGTCAGCAGGCGCTTCATGGAAATGCGGCGCAGGGACAGGGGTGGCAACGGCTCCAGATGCAGGTGGACCTGTTCGCAGTGCTGGTTATAGGGGGCGGCGGCTTCGCGGATGATATCCCCAAGGTCCAGCTGCTCCACCGGCTCGTCCCGGCCATCGCGGATAAAGGCAAGAAACTGGTCGAGGATGGCATTCATGTCTTCGACATCCCGGATCATTTCCTCGTTCAGCTCCGGGTCACTGTGCATCAGCTCCAGTGACAGGCGCAGCCGGGTCAGCGGGGTACGCAGGTCATGGGACACCCCGGCCAGCATCAGGTCCCGCTCCCGGGCGGCCTGCTCGACGTCCTCGGCCATCTGGTTGAAGGCCCGGTACAGTTCCGTCATCTCGCTGGGGGTGTCACTGACCGGCAGGCGGATACTGTGGCCCTTGCCGATCTGCCGGGCGGCAAATACCAGCCGATTCAGCGGCTGGTTCAGCTGGCTGACAAAGATCCAGGCGGCACCGGTGGACAGCAGGCCAATGCCCAGCGACCAGGCCAGCACGCTCCAGATCCGCTGGCCGCGCAGGGCAAAGGGGTAGAGTGGCACCTCGACCCAGCCATGGCCAAGGCTGGGCGCCTGTACCCAGAGGGCTGGCGAGGGATGGGTACGGACCCGCACCTGGGTATCCGTGCCCAGTTCGTGCTGCATCTGCCGTTCGAAAACCTCCGAGTAGGGCCAGTGATATTCACCGATGGGCACCTCTTTTTCGTCCAGCAGCCGCAGGCCTGAGGCCCGGGCAATGGCTGCCCGGTCATCGCCCTTGACCGCCCAGTAGGCGCGCAGGGTCAGGGCGGTGCCATGGCTGTACTGGCGGTCCACCAGCACATCCTCGTTCACCATCAGATAGACCAGGGTCAGCATCTTGGAAAACAGTACGACGGCCAGAACCAGCCAGAGGGTGCGGGCGAAGAAACTTTGGGGGAACCAGGCGGGGGCTTTCATGGCAGGGGTCGGTAAAACGCCGCAGGTTGGGGCAGGGGGAACTGGGGCGTCAGGGGCGGGGAATCAGGTGCGGGCACCGTCGGGGAG
>DIDB01000080.1 GCA_002417905.1 Pseudomonadaceae bacterium UBA5811 | reverse complement strand
GCAGGACCCGCTGCGGATTGCGGACCACCAGAAACTGCATGCGCCGGGGCGAGCTGCCAGCCCGGGTGGCCACCGGCGACCCACCATCAAAACGGAAAGTGGCCGTACAGAATGCCGGTTCCAGGCAGGCGGGCCAGCCTCCCGCCAGCTCAAAGGCCAGGCTGCTGCCATCCGGGCCGCTGACCATCGACAGCTCCAGCACCAGCGGCGCCTCGCCCGGCCGGGTGGCGTTCACTGGCCGCGAGCGGTTCTTGGCCAGCCAGGTGGTCATGTTTTCCGCCTGATTGTCGATTTCACGATAGGTCCACTCTGCCCTGAGTGGCAGTGCAACAGGCAGCAGGACTGCCAGCAGCAGCCCGGTCATCGGTGTCAGTTTCATAGGCCCTCCCGGGAGCGTCACTGTACCGGGCCGCACGGCGATCTGCCAGGCCTGCAGCCGGCAGGCCATGCTATGCTCGCCGGCCCTGAACCCGCCAATGCCGGAGAGCGGTTTCCCGCATGCTGGAACGTCTTTTCCAACTGTCAGCCCATGGCACCACTGTCCGCACCGAGCTGCTGGCCGGGCTGACCACCTTTCTGGCCATGGCCTATATCCTGTTTGTCAATCCGGCCCTGCTGGCACAGGCCGGAATGGATCCGGGAGCCGTTTTTGTCGCCACGGCCTTGTCGGCGGCCTTCGGCTCTGCCTGCATGGGCCTGCTGGCCAACTACCCGATAGCCCTGGCCCCGGGCATGGGACTGAATGCCTTTTTTACCTATACCGTGGTGCTGGGCATGGGCTACACATGGCAAAGCGCGCTGGGTGCGGTCTTTCTGTCCGCCCTGCTGTTTTTTGTCCTGTCGCTGCTGCGGATCCGGGCCTGGATCATTCACGGCCTGCCCCCACCGCTGCGGGCAGCGATTGCCGCCGGCATCGGCCTGTTTCTGGCGCTGATTGCCCTGAAAGAAGCCGGCATCATCGTGGCCCATCCTGCCACACTGGTCGCGCTGGGTGATCTGGGGCAGCCCGGCAGCCTGCTGGCCATTGGTGGTTTTCTGCTGACCCTTGGCCTGCTGCTGCGCCAGATCCCGGGTGCCCTGCTGCTGGGCATGCTGGCGGTCAGCCTGACCAGCATCCTGCTGGGCCTGACGCCTTTTGCCGGCCTTGTGGCGCTGCCCCCCTCCCTGGCGCCGACGCTGCTGCAGCTGGATCTGGCCGGAGCACTGGATATCGGCCTGTCCACCGTGGTGTTTACCTTCCTGTTTGTCGACCTGTTTGACAATACCGGCACCCTGCTGGCCGTAACCCGCCAGGCAGGCCTTGACCGGCCCGCAAGGCTGGACCGGGCACTGCGGGCCGACAGCCTCGCCGCGCTGGCTGGCGCCCTGCTCGGCACCTCGACCACCACCAGCTATATCGAGTCCGGGGCCGGAATCAGTGCCGGAGGCCGTACCGGCCTGACCGCCCTGACCACCGCCAGCCTGTGCCTGCTGGCCCTGTTTTTCGCACCGCTGGCCAGCAGCGTGCCTGCCGCTGCTACCGCACCGGCCCTGCTGCTGGTGGGTGTCCTGCTGTGCAGCGAGCTGACCGGCATCGACTGGCAGGATCCAGCCGTGGCAGCGCCGGCACTGATGACCGCACTGGGCATGCCCCTGACGTTCTCGATTGCCCAGGGCATTGCCCTCGGGCTGATCACCTGGGTAGCCATCCGCCTGATCAGCGGCCGCTGGCGTGAGCTGAACGCCCTGCTGGTCGCACTGGCTGCCCTCTTTGTACTCAAGCTGGGCTGGTTTGCCTGAGCCCGGTCAACCCCTGCGGAGCCCAGGCTCCGCTCCGGAACGGATTTTCGATCTGCCATGAATGTCCTGCAGCCTGATCCCGCAACCTACCCGGCCCAGCTGGCCGAAAAACAGCAACGCTTCCGGGCACTGCTGGCGCCCTTTGCTGCCCCGGAGCCCGAGGTCTTCGACTCGGCCCGGCTCTGCTACCGCCAGCGGGCCGAGTTCCGGGTATGGCACGAGACAGGCCAGGGCCACTACGCTATGTTTGCTCCGGGCGACAAACACCAGCCAGTACTGCTGGATCAGTTTCCGGTAGCCAGTCAGCGGATCAATGCCCTGATGCCACAGCTCCAGGCGGCCTGGACTGATCCGGCGCTGGGCCACAAGCTGTTCCAGGTGGAGTTTCTGACCAGTCTGGCCGGGGATGCCCTGATTACCCTGTGCTATCACCGGCCGCTGGATGACGCCTGGCAGCAGGCTGCCTCTGCCCTGGCAGACCAGCTGGGCATCAGCCTGGTGGGCCGCTCCCGGGGCCAGCGCCGGGTGATTGGCCGGGATTATGTGGAGGAGTGCTTCCGGGTGGCCGGGCGCGACTTTACATACCGCCAGCCGGAAGGCGCCTTCAGCCAGCCCAATGCCGGCGTCTGCCAGAAGATGCTGAACTGGGCCCATGAGGTACTCGGTCCCCGGGAAGATGACCTGCTGGAGCTGTACTGCGGCAATGGCAACTTTACCCTGCCACTGGCCACCCGGGTCCGCCAGGTGCTGGCCACCGAAATCAGCAAGACCTCGGTCCAGGCCGCGCTGGCCAACCTGGCCAGCAATGGTCTGGATAATGTGACACTGGTTCGCCTGTCCGCCGAGGAGCTAACCCAGGCCCTGAATAACGTGCGCCCGTTCCGCCGGCTGGCCGGCATCCCGCTGGCTGATTACCGCTTCGGCACCGTATTTGTGGATCCCCCCCGGGCCGGCATGGATCCGGATACCTGTGAGCTGACCCGGCGTTTCGGGCGGATTTTGTATATCTCGTGCAATCCGGAAACCCTGGTCCGCGACCTGGCCCGCCTGCAGGATACCCACGCCATCGGCCGCTGTGCCCTGTTCGACCAGTTTCCCTATACCCATCACATGGAGTGTGGCGTACTGTTACACCGTAAATGACCCGCCTTGCCGGCGGGGGCTGTCCATGTCCAAAAAAAGGAGTTGCCCATGCGTTCATCGTCTGTCCAGCCCTTTGATCCGCTGGATTACTGGCACTGGCTGAGAATCCGGGTGCGCTGTGGTCTGGCCATGCAGGATCCACGGATTTTCCGCCAGCTGGAAAATGAGGGACAGCGGCTGGCCTACTATGGCCAGCTGCGCAGCGGGCAGGCCACGGAAAAGATCTTCCAGACCCTGCTGGACACCCTGGAAGACCAGGCCCTGCCCTGGCACTGGCGCAATACCTGTCTGGAGCAGGCCTACCAGCTGCTGGCCCGGCTGGAGCAGCAGGTGCAGCAGCCGGTCCAGTGGCAGCGGCTGAAGCGCCTCAGCCAGAAACTGGACCGTGCCGAGCTGAAGCCCTCGATCCACCATCCGGACGATCTGGCCTGAGCTGGTCAAACTCTTTCTTCACCAGACGCATGGTAGCCTCCTGCAAAGACTGCATTGCCGGAGCTGCCATGAATACTGTCCTGTCCCCGCTGCAAAAGCCCCTGCCGGCCGGCAGCCTGCTCTGGCAGCAGGGGCTCCGGTTTGGCCTGACCGGGCTGGCCAACACGCTGCTGACTTTTGTCCTGATCCTGCTGGCCAAACCGCTGCTGGGGATCACGGCAGCCAACGTGCTGGGCTACCTGTGCGGCATGGCGCTGTCCTTCAGCCTGAACCGGCGCTGGACATTTGCCAGCCGCCGTACGGCCTGGAAGACGCTGGCCGGCTTCCTGGCTGTCTCCGGACTGGCCCTGCTTCTGAACTGCAGCCTGATTGCCAGCGCGATGGCCCTGGGCAGCACCTACCTGCCCGCCCAGATCCTGGGCTCGGTCAGCTATACCCTTTTTTCATTCTGGGCCATGAGGACCTATGTATTCCGAAACTGATGGCGCAGGCCGCGATGCGGTCCTGCGGTAATGCCCCCTAAAAACC
>DIDB01000004.1 GCA_002417905.1 Pseudomonadaceae bacterium UBA5811 | reverse complement strand
TCTAGTACTGTCTCGTGGGCGCGTAGATGTGTATAGGTGACCGGTGCTGTTTGCGCCAGCGGTTCAGGGTTTTCAGCCAAGGGGCGTAATGCAGCCAGCGTGGTGTATGGGCAAACAGGCGGCTGCGTGGACTGAGCCCTTCCCGGGAGGCTTTGTGGGCCAGGTACTCGCTTTTGATCAGTGGCATGTCGACGTTGGCCTCGCACTCCCGCTTGCAGCCCTTGCAGGAGACGCAGAGGTCCATGGCTTCAGCCAGCTCCGGGTCCAGCAGGGCCTGTTCGGCCAGCTCGCTGTTCAGGGCGGCCTTGAGCAGCCGGACCCGGCCTCCAGTTGAAAAATGCGGGTTGTGGGTGAGGCGGTAGCTGGGGCACATGACCTGTTTGCCTTCAGCCTCGCACTGGCGGCTGTTGATACAGGCTGCAATGGCTTTGGCGTAATTTCCGCCTTCTTTGGGGATATCGGCATAAGCATCACCCATGCCGGCGTCCCTGTAGGCAGACCAGTCGAGAAAGTTTTTCATCGGGATACGCCTCCGGGGCAGGAGAGACTGCGGGCAGGCGGGAGCAGGGGGCTGGTATTGGTCATCTTGCAGGCTTGTACGGTTACAGGATCGGATGGTCAGGGGCCTGGGCTTTCAGCCAGGAGCCCTGCCGGGTTTCTGATGGTACAACACCTGCCGGCCCTGTTGATTCTGGCGCCGGGCGGCCGATGACCTGATGCGGGTTTTTCCGCTGTCACCCTTGATGTCTGGATGAAAAAATCATGAACAATAACTTCTGGGCTGACCGCTATCCTCCCGGGATCTGCAGCGAGATTGATCCCGATGAGTTCCGCAATGTCCTGTCGGTACTGCGGGCCTCCTGCGAGCGCTTTGCAGGGCAGCCGGCATTCAGCAATATGGGGCATGTCCTGACCTATGCTGAGCTCTACCGGCTGTCCGGGCAGTTTGCCGCCTGGCTGCAGCATTGTACGGACCTGCAGCCCGGCGAGCGGATCGCCATCCAGTTGCCGAATCTGCTGCAGTATCCGGTAGCTATTTTCGGTGCGCTGCGGGCGGGGCTGGTGGTGGTGAACACCAATCCACTGTATACGGTGCGCGAGATGGAGCAGCAGTTGCAGGACTCCGGGGCGGCGGCCATGGTCTGTCTGGCCAGTCAGGCCCGGCAGGCTGAAGGGCTGTTGCCGGCAACCCGGTTGCGCCATCTGATCGTGACCGAAGTGGGTGACCAGCTGGCCCTGCCCAGACGCTGGGTGGTCAATGCCTGGCTGCGCCATGTCAAAAAGATGCGGCCTGATTATCAGCTGCCGCAGACGGTGCGCTGGCGGGATGCGCTGGCCATGGGTAAAAAACAGATTTTGCAGGAGACCGATCCGGCGCCCCGGAGTATCGCCATCCTGCAATATACCGGCGGCACCACCGGGCAGGCCCGGGGTGCCATGCTCAGTCACCGTAATCTGGTGGCCAATATGCTGCAGTGCCGGGCCATGGTGGCAGGCGTGCTGCATGAAGGGCAGGAAATTACGGTGGCGCCCCTGCCGCTTTACCATATCTATGCCTTTACCATGCACTGCCTGCTGATGCTGCTGCTGGGGGCGCACAATGTGCTGATTACCGATCCGCGGAATCTGCCGGCTTTTGTCCGGACCCTGCGCGGGGTGCCTTTTACCTGCATGGTGGGCATCAACACGCTGTTTGCGGCCCTGTGTGACAGTGAGCCTTTCCGGAAGCTGGATTTTTCCCGGCTCCGGGTCACGGTGGCTGGCGGGATGGCCCTGTCCATGGCCACTGCCCGGCGCTGGAAGGCGGTTACCGGCTGTGCTGTGGCGGAAGGCTATGGCATGACCGAGGCCAGCCCGGTGGTATCCATCAGTCCGCTGCGACATATCCAGCCTGGAACCATTGGCCTTCCCTTGCCATCCACCCGCTGCAGGGTGGTTGACGGGCAAGGAGCCGGGCTGCCAGTGGGCATGGCCGGGGAGCTGTGCATCCGGGGGCCGCAGGTCATGCTGGGTTACTGGCAGGACCCGGAGGCCACAGCCGGGGTGCTGGATGCGGAGGGCTGGCTGAAAACGGGTGATATTGCGGTGATCCAGCCTGATGGTTATCTGCGGATAGTAGATCGCAAAAAGGACATGATTCTGGTTTCAGGGTTCAATGTGTATCCCGGTGAGCTGGAAGAGGTACTGGGCAGCCTGCCCGGAGTTTACCAGTGTGCGGCCATCGGTGTACCGGATGAGCGCTCCGGTGAGGCTGTCAAGATTTTTGTGGTGCCTGTGCCGGGCAGTAATCTGACGGCAGATGAGGTCATGCAGTATATGAAAGCCCGGGTTACGGCGTACAAGCGGCCCAAATATATTGAGTTTCGCGATCAGCTGCCGACAAGCAATGTAGGCAAGGTGCTGCGCCGGGCACTGCGTGCCGGGGCGCTGCAGGAGCAGGCTGTCCACCAGGGCTGACTGGTGGGGCAGGAATGGGGCTGGCTGGTCCCCGGGCATAAAAATCAGAAGGAAGACAAATATGTTTGCCAGGTTGCGTCTGCGCTGGAAGTTGCTGCTGCTGTCATTGGGTCCGCTGGTGGCACTGGCGTTATTGCTGAGTGGCATTGCCATGCTGACTTTGCAGCAGCTGGCGGTCCAGCAGGAACAGGAAACCCGTGAGGGGTTGACTTCGGCCCGCAAGGAAGTGATTGAAAGCTATATCCAGCTGGCCATGGATGCCATCGCGCCACTGTACGAGGCCTCGGCTGCCGGGGATATGGCAGCCCGGGCTGAAGCCATCCGCGTGCTGGAGCGGATGAACTATGGCCATAACGGTTATTTCTGGGCCTATGACAGCCGGGCCGTGCGACTGATGCATGGGGATACCCATGAGGCCATCGGCCAGAGCTTCCAGGATTTCCGTGATCCCAATGGAGTGTATGCCATCCGGGATCTGGTCGAAGCGGCCCGTCAGGGTACCCACTATGTCAACTACAGCTTCGAGGCGGTCGGCAAGCAGAGCCTGGTGCCCAAGATCGGCTATGCCAGTTACCTGCCCAAATGGGATATGGCGTTTGGGACTTCAGTCAACCTGGATGATATTGAGGCGGATGTCAGCAAGGCCCGGGCCAGTTTTGAGGCGCGGATCGACCGGCTGGGAACCATCATGCTGGGAGCGGTGGTTCTGCTGCTGCTATTGGCCGGATTCACGGCAGTCCTGTTCAGCAATTCCATCCTGCGGCCCCTGCTGCTGATCAAGAACAGTCTGGATGACATGGCTGCTGGAGAGGGTGATCTGACCCGCCGGCTGCCGGTAGCCAGTCATGATGAACTGGGCAGTCTGGCGGAATCGTTCAACCGTTTTGCGGGCAAGATCCACCAGCTGGTCCAGCAGGTGGCGGGCACCTCGGAGCGGCTGAGCAGCCTTGGAACAGCTGTGGCCAGTCAGGCACGGCGTTCAGAGGAGGCCATGGAGCAGCAGCGTCATGAAACGGATCAGGTTGCCACCGCCATCAATGAAATGTCTGCGGCCGCCCAGGAAGTGGCTGGCAGTGCCCAGCGGGCCGCCGAAGCGGCCCAGGAGACGGATGTCCAGGGCCAGAAAGCCCGTGAGGTGGTTGGCAATAATATCCGGCAGATCCAGGAGCTGATTGGCGAGGTTCAGGACAGTGCTGCGGCCCTGGAAGGGCTGCGCAAGGATGTGCAGGGCATTGTGGGTGTACTGGAGGTCATCCGCTCGATTGCAGACCAGACTAATCTGCTGGCCCTGAACGCGGCCATCGAGGCGGCCCGGGCCGGGGAGGCCGGTCGTGGCTTTGCAGTTGTGGCTGATGAGGTCAGGGCTCTGGCCAGCCGTACCCAGCAGAGCACCGGGGAAATCCAGACCATGATTGACCGCCTGCAGGGAACAACACAGCAGTCCGTACAGGCCATGCAGCGGGCTACGGCCCAGGGTGAGGCTACGGGAGCCCAGTCAGCCCAGGCGGGTACTGCGCTGGATGCCATTGCCACCCTGATTGCTACCATCAACTCCATGAATGCCCAGATCGCCAGTGCGGCCGAAGAGCAGACGGCGGTGGCCGAGGAAATCAACCGGAACGTGCACCAGATTGCGGTAGGCATTGACAATGTGGCTGGTGATGCGGCCAAGGGTGCCCAGACTGCCCATGACTTGAGTGATCTGACCCGGCATCTGCAATCGGTGGTCGGGCAGTTTCATATCTGAGCCGGGTCTTTAATCTGGGCAGCGGTTCTCATTCTGGTGGGGTATGGCAAAAGGCTTACAGATGTTCCGGCATTCTGCTCTTTGGGAGCGCAGTCCGGGCCAGCAGGATAGGGGTATCGGATCTGCTTTACAGGAGTGACGGTGCCCGGGATGGCAGGAAGCTCAGGGAGGAGGCAGATAGGGATATCCGGTTCGATGGGCAAAAACCCGCTGCGGCGGGTTTTTGTTTGTCCGGGGAGGCACATTGCGGAAACCGGGCGGGTCCGGGCCAATATCCCGTAAACTGCCCGGCCCTGTTCACTTCCGTACGGACCCGGCGCGTGTCATGACCGATTCCACTGCCTCTCCTGAATCCCTGCTGTCCCGGCTTGACCAGACCCTGCTGGCGGATCGCCATGTTCTGCGCCGCCTTTATCACGAGTTGCGCAAGCACCCGGATGAGCAGCGGCAGCGCCAGTGGCTGGCGCGCTTTCAGGCTTCCCTGGCGGCGGTGGACGCGCGCCGGCAGTCGGTTCCGCCGTTGCGCTATGACGAGCAGTTGCCCATTGCGGCAAAGCGTGAAGCCATCCGGGCAGCGCTCCTGCAGCATCAGGTGCTGGTGGTGGCCGGAGAAACCGGCTCGGGCAAGACCACCCAGCTGCCCAAAATCTGTCTTGAGGCCGGGCGCGGCATTCTGGGCATGATTGGTCACACCCAGCCCAGACGGCTGGCGGCACGCAGTGTGGCTACCCGGGTCGCCGAGGAACTGGGTTCACCATTGGGTGACCGGGTGGGTTACCAGGTGCGTTTTACTGACCAGTCCGGCC
>DIDB01000214.1 GCA_002417905.1 Pseudomonadaceae bacterium UBA5811 | reverse complement strand
GCCAGGCCAGCGCATGGGCAATCGGGGTACGCATATCCGGGTTGCCCAACTGGGCCAGTACCGAGCCATCCACATAATCCACCATGGAGTGAATCACGCTTTGCGGATGGACCACTACCTCCACCTGATCAGGCCGGGCATTGAACAGCCAGCAGGCCTCAATCAGCTCCAGGCCCTTGTTCATCATGCTGGCTGAATCCACCGAAATTTTCTGGCCCATCGACCAGTTAGGATGGGCACAGGCCTGCTCTGGCGTCACGCCGGCCAGCTGGTCCGCCGGTGTACAGCGGAAAGGCCCCCCCGAGGCAGTCAGCAGGATACGGCGGATGCCCAGCCCGGATGGCTCGGGAAAGACCCGCCCCGCGCGGACTGGCATGCACTGGAAAATGGCATTGTGCTCACTGTCGATAGGCAGCAGCTCCGCCCCGCTGTCCTGCACCGCCTGCATGAAAAGGGCGCCGGACATGACCAGCGCCTCCTTGTTGGCCAGCAGGACCCGTTTGCCAGCCTTGACGGCCGCCAGCGTTGGTGCCAGCCCGGCAGCCCCGACAATGGCAGCCATGACGGCATCGGCATCCGGATGGGCCGCCACCGTACAGAGCCCTTCCGTGCCTATCAGCACTTCCGTCTCCATCCCCTGCCCCGCCAGGGCGTCCTGGAGCACATCCGCAGCCTCTTGCGTGGGAACCACCGCAAAACGGGGACGATGCAGCTGGCACAGGTGCAACAGCTCACGGACCCGGCTGAATGCCGTCAGGGCGAATACCCGGTAACGCTCCGGATGTCTGGCTATCACATCCAGCGTACTCAGCCCGATGGAACCCGTGGCGCCAAGCACCGTTACCTGCATGATACTCATCAGTTACCCCAGCCTGTCAGCCACAACAAAAGCGCAAATACCGGAACAGCCGCCGTCAGGCTGTCAATCCGGTCAAGAATACCGCCATGCCCCGGCAGCAGCTGGCTGCTATCCTTCAGCCCGGCGTTACGCTTGAACATGCTTTCGGTCAGATCGCCAACCACAGAGACCATGACCACAACAACGGTTTCACATAAAGCCAGCAGCATTTCTGACACAGACCAGCCCTGGCAAACCCCTACGGCCAGCATGACCAGCAGGCACCCCAACAGTCCGCCCGCCACGCCTTCCCAGCTTTTTCCGGGACTGACTCCAGGGGCCAGTTTGTGACGGCCCAAGGCCCGGCCTGCGAAAAAAGCCCCAATATCCGCCGTCCAGACCAGCACCATGACCAGCAGGATCAGCTCATTGCCCATGGGCCACTGCTTGAGCAGCTGCAGGGCCTGCCAGGCCGGCAGCAGGACCGGCAGCCCCATCAGGAAGATGCGCCCCCCGGAATGCCAGCAGTCGCGACCTTCCGGATAGCGGACGACCAGCACAATGGCCAGCAGCCACCAGCCGGCCGCCAGCCACAGCAGGGGAATGCCCAGGGCAGGAATCTGGTACAGCCCGGCCAGCAGCAGGGCAATCAGCCCGGCATAACCGGTCCGGACCCACTGGGCGGAAAATCCGGCCAGCCGGGCCCACTCCCAGCCGCCAAGGACAATGACACTGCCGGTAAACAGCGCAAAGGCCACACCGTCCAGCCAGAAAAAGCCCAAAATGGCTAGCGGCAACAGGATGGCCGCCGTGATAACTCTCTGCTTCAGCATTGCAGTCTGGCCTCAGCCTCAACCTGTTCATCGGTTTTGCCAAACCGCCGCTGGCGGCCGGCAAAAGCCTTCAGGGCATCCTGCATGGCACCCTGCCGGAAATCAGGCCAGTAAAGATCGGAAAAATACAGTTCGGCATAGGCCAGCTGCCACAGCAGGAAATTACTGATGCGCTGCTCTCCGCCCGTGCGAATGCACAGATCAGGCTCGGGCAAACCCGCAGTTGACAGCATCTGGCTGAACAGCTCCGGAGTGATGTCCTCCGGCTGCAACTGGCCACTGGCCGTCCGGACCGCCAGCTGGCGGGCTGCCTGCACGATATCCCACTGTCCGCCGTAATTGGCCGCAATCTGCAATACCAGCCGCTGGCCGGCAGCTGTCTCCTGCTCGGCAGTCCGGATGGCCGCCTGCAGCTCCGGATGAAAGCGGGTACAGTCGCCAATCACCCGCAGCCGAATTCCGTTTTCCTTCAACTTGCGGGCTTCACGCTGCAGGGCAGACAGAAACAGCGCCATCAGTGCACTGACCTCTTCGGCCGGCCGCTGCCAGTTCTCGCTGGAAAAGGCGAACAGCGTCAGAACCTCAACCCGGGCCTCGATGCAGACCTCCATCACGGCCCGGACCGCATCAACCCCGGCCTTATGTCCGGCAATCCCCGGCAGCAGCCGGCGTCTGGCCCAACGGTTATTGCCATCCATGATGATGGCCACATGACGTGGCCCCACCTGCCCGACAATCTGCCTGACCTTTTCCATGCTCTGCCTTACCTGCCTTCCGGACACGTCAAAAGGGGATGAATCATCAGCCTGCATCAGCTCCCGTGCGGACCAGAATCAGACGGCCAGCAGATCGGCTTCCTTTTTCTCCAGAAGCTTGTCCACTTCGGCAACAAAGCGGTCTGTCAGCTTCTGGATTTCGTCCTGGGCGCGACGTTCCTCGTCTTCGCTGATTTCCTTGTCCTTGACCAGGTCCTTCAGATGGGACAGGGCATCCCGCCGGATATTGCGCACAGCCACCCGGCCCTGCTCCGCCTCGGCCCTGGCCTGACGGATATACCCCTTGCGGGTTTCCTCGGTCAGCGGCGGCATCGGCACCCGGATGGTGGTCCCGGCAGTGGCCGGGTTCAGTCCCAGGTCAGAGGTCATGATGGCCTTCTCGACAGCCTGGATCATCGACTTGTCAAATACGGTCAGCGCCAGGGTACGGGCATCTTCAGCCACCACGTTGGCGACCTGGCGAAGGGGCGTGTCGGAACCATAATAAGATACCATTACCGCATCCAGGATACTGGGATGGGCCCGGCCGGTACGGATCTTGGCAAAGGCCTGGGTCAGGGCATCGACGGTTTTCTGCATGCGCTCCTGCGCATCGCCCTTGATTTCATTGATCATGCTTGGCTTCCTCGATCAGGGTGCCCTCGGTGCCACCCAGCACAATATTCAGCAGGGCACCCGGCTTGTTCATGTTGAACACGCGCAGCGGCATGTTGTGATCCCGGCACAGGCAGATGGCAGTCAGGTCCATGACCCCCAGCTTGCGCTCCAGCACAGCATCATACGTCAGCCGCTCAAAACGCTCGGCGTGGGCGTTTTTCAGCGGATCTGCCGTATAGACACCATCCACCTTGGTGGCTTTCAGCACCAGATCAGCATCCACCTCGATAGCCCGCAGACAGGCTGCCGAGTCCGTGGTGAAAAATGGATTACCGGTACCGGCCGAAAAAATGACGACCTCTCCGGTCTTCAAGTGACGCATGGCCTTGCGCCGGTCGTAGTGATCCGTGACACCTACCATGGAAATGGCCGACATTACCAGCGCCGGAATATTGGAACGCTCCAGCGCATCCCGCATCGCCAGGGCATTCATGACAGTGGCCAGCATCCCCATGTGGTCACCGGTCACCCGGTCCATGCCCGCCGCGGACAGGGCTGCACCACGGAACAGGTTGCCACCGCCAATCACCAGTCCAACCTGGACCCCGATACCCACCAGCTGGCCTATTTCCAGGGCCATCCGGTCGAGAACCTTGGGATCGATGCCGAAATCTTCCGCACCCATCAGGGCTTCACCGCTCAGTTTGAGCAGAATCCGCTTGTAGCGTGGCTTCTGTCCGCCTGCTGTCTGGACCATCGGCCCCTCTCCCCGTGATCGTCTTTGATAGATTGTTCAGCCGGAAACAATGGCGCTTCGACAACGCAACGGCCAGTTGGTGCGGCTGATTACGGGAAAATCCACCCGGAACCGGACATCGAAACCCATTGCGAAAAAGGCCGCACGCAGGTGCGGGCAGCCTTTTCCATGACCTGCAGACTTACTGCTGGGTGGCCGCAACCTGGGCTGCAACCTCAGCGGCAAAGTCGGTCTCGGCCTTCTCAATGCCCTCACCCACTTCAAAGCGGACAAAGGACAGCACCTCGGCGCCGGCCTTGGTAGCCAGAGCACCGATGCGGATTTCCGGATCCTTGACAAAGGCCTGCTCGATCAGGCTGGCTTCAGCCAAGAATTTCTGGATACGGCCAGTGACCATTTTTTCGACGATTTCGGCCGGCTTGCCTTTCACCTTGTCTTCATTCAGGGCGAGGAAAATCTCTTTTTCCTTGGCAATCAGCTCTTCAGAAACCTGCTCGGGGCTCAGCACCGCCGGATTGGTAGCCGCCACATGCATGGCGATATCCCTAGCCAGCACCTGGTCCCCGCCACTCAGGGCGACCAGTACGGCAATCCGCTTGTTGCCATGTACATAACCGCCCACAACCGGGCCTTCCACCAGGCCAATCCGGCGGATACTGATGTTCTCACCGATTTTCTGGACCAGTGCCTCGCGATCTTTCTCACGGGCCTCAATCAGGGCTGCCAGATCGGTCACCCGGCCGCTAAAGGCCTGTTCCAGCGTGGCGTCCACAAAAGCCTGGAAATTTTCGTCACGGGCCACAAAGTCCGTTTCCGAGTTGACTTCAATGATTACGCCATAAGAACCGTCATCTGCCACCTTGACGGCAACCACACCATCTGCGGCAATCCGGCCGGCCTTTTTGGCAGCCTTGGCCTGACCGGACTTGCGCAAGTCATCAATGGCTTTTTCAATATCGCCATCCGCCTCGACCAGTGCTTTTTTGCACTCCATCATGCCCAGCCCGGTACGCTCGCGCAGTTCCTTGACCAGAGCAGCAGAAATTTGTGCCATCTTTTCAAATCCTCTCGAATCGGTTGTTTAGCCCGGACAGGCTATCAATCCGGAATTGACAAAAGGGGGCAGCGCCCCCTTCCATCAATCGGGTAATACAGATACAGGCCAGCCGGCTCAGCCTTCAGCAGCTTCGGAAACCGGAGCAGCGTCTTCCTCAATGTACTCATCCGTCACGCCAGCATTCTGGCGGCCTCGCAGCACGGAATCAGCCACCGCAGCCAGATACAGCTGGACCGCACGGATGGCGTCGTCGTTACCCGGAATCACATAGTCAATACCTTCAGGACTGCTGTTGGTATCCACCACGCCAATCACCGGAATGCCCAGTTTGTTGGCTTCGGAAATGGCAATCCGCTCGTGCTCGACATCGATCACGAACATGGCATCCGGCAGGCCGCCCATATCCTTGATACCACCCAGGCTGCGCTCCAGTTTTTCCAGATCACGGCTGCGCATCAGGGCTTCTTTCTTGGTCAGCTTCTCGAAAGTGCCATCCTGGGACTGGACTTCCAGCTCGCGCAGGCGCTTGATCGATGCGCGGATGGTCTTGTAGTTGGTCAGCATGCCGCCCAGCCAGCGATGGTTGACGTCTTACTGACCGCACCGGCGTGCTGCTCCTGCGATCGGGTCCTGTGCTGCGCGCTTGGTGCCAACGACCACAACGCGGCCCCCCCCGGCCCCACCACCACGCGTCCACCTCCGCGCGCG
>DIDB01000182.1 GCA_002417905.1 Pseudomonadaceae bacterium UBA5811 | reverse complement strand
CCCTCCACCTGTACCAGCCCGGCGGGCAGGTCAAGCCGGGCCAGATCCAGTCCGACCAGCTCCGACAGGCGCAGCCCCGAGGAATAGAACAGCTCCAGCATCGCCTGGTCACGGACGCAGATAAAGCTGTCCCCGGCGGGCGCATCCAGCAGCTGCATGGCCCGGTCCGCATCCAGCAGGCCGGGCAGCCGGCGTTCGCTTTTCGGCGGCCGCAGCCCGGTGGTAGGGTCGTGCCGGCAGTGCTCCTCGCGGATCAGCCAGTCATAAAAGCCCCGGATGGCCGACAGCAGCCGCCCCAGGCTGCGCCCGGACAGCCCGCGGGCCCGCAGCCGGGCCAGCAGCTGGCGGACCTGCTCTGGCGTCAGGGCACTCCAGTCCGGCAGGGCCTGCTGCTGGCACCAGTCCTGCAGCCGGGCCAGGTCGCGCCGGTAGCCGTCCAGGGTATGGACCGACAGCTGGCGCTCGTAGCGCAGATGGTCAAGGTAGGCATTCAGCAGATGCTCCATGGCAGGACTCCCGGGCCGCTCAGGCCGGCCGGACCAGCCGGTCCTGCCGGGCCAGCAGCCGCTGCAGGGTCTCGGCGATATACCCCACAAACAGGGTGCCCAGACTGCTGCCGTAATGGTTCGGGTCCGGACTGCCAATCGCCAGCAGGCCATAGTCGCCAATGGCGGCCAGTGCCGCCGAGCCGATCTGCCGGGCATCCTCACCAAACAGGAACGCCATTTCATGGGGCCGGAAGGTGCCACACAGGGTCTGGTGGCTGGCCAGCAGGTCACCGAGCTGCTGTTCCGCCTCGTGGCGGGGCAGGCTGTGTCCGACCGGCAGCGGCGAGTCACTGAACAGGATCAGCGCCGGATAGGGCACCTGAAACTGGTGGCGCAGGCTGTCATCCAGGGTACTGATGATCTCCTCCAGACTGCGCGCATCCAGCAGGTTCAGCACCAGTTGCCGGGTGTGCCCGAACAGCCGGTCATTCTCGCGGGCCACCGCCATGATCCGGCCCAGCTGCTGCTCCAGGGCTGCATTGCGGCCCCGCAGGATCTGCAACTGGCGCTCGACCAGCGAAATGGCCCCGGCCGGCTTGTGGGGCACCTCGATACCGGCCAGCAGCGCCGGCCGGTCATTGAAAAAGTCCGGGTGCTGCGCCAGCCAGCCGGCGACGGCTTCAGCGTCTACGGCGGACTCGGGTGGCTGCGGGCTCATAGGCGGACCTGTCCCTCAAAGACCCGCACCGCCGGGCCGGTCATCATCACCGAGTGGGTTTCACCGGCCCATTCGATGGACAGCGGCCCGCCCGGCAGGGTGATGCGGACCGGTGAGTCCATCCAGCCCTGGCGGATGGCCGCCACGGCCGCCGCACAGGCGCCGGTACCACAGGCCTGGGTTTCCCCGGCACCACGCTCCCAGACCCGCAGCCGGGCATGGCGGCGGTCAAGGATCTGCAGGAAACCGACATTGACCCGCTGCGGAAAGCGCGGGTGATGCTCGATTTTCGGCCCCAGCTGCTGGACCGGCGCCAGGTCCAGGTCCGGTACCCGCAGCACGGCATGAGGATTGCCCATCGACAGGGCCGCCAGCTCAAAACTTTCGCCATCCACTTCAAGGCTGTAACTCAGCGCCGGACTGTCAGCCTGGAAGGGAACCTGGTCCGGCGCCAGCCGGGGCGGGCCCATGTCCACCCGCACCTGGCCATCCGCACAGATGTACAGCTCAATGATCCCGCCCCGGGTTTCAACCCGGATCTGCCGCTTGGTGGTCAGGCGCTTGTCCTGCACGAAGCGGGCAAAGCAGCGGGCGCCATTGCCGCACTGCTCCACCTCGGAGCCATCGGCATTAAAGATCCGGTAGCGGAAGTCCACATCCGGGGTACGGGGCGGCTCGACAATCAGCAGCTGGTCAAAACCGATCCCGGTATGCCGGTTGCCCCACTGGCGGACATGCCGTGGCTGAATATAGGCATTCTGGGTGACCAGATCAATAACCATGAAGTCATTGCCCAGCCCGTGCATCTTGGTAAAACGCAGCAGCATGGGTTACTCCGGCAGCAGGCTTTCGCCAGCGTACAAAGACTCCACCGGCTCCCGGCGGCGCACTTCATGGACCTGGTCACCATCCACCAGTACCTCGGCCGCCCGGCCCCGGCTGTTGTAGTTGGAACTCATCACAAAACCGTAGGCACCGGCCGAGCGCAGGGCCAGCAGGTCGCCTTCCGCCAGGGCCAGCTCCCGGTCTTTGGCCAGGAAGTCACCCGTCTCGCAGACCGGTCCCACCACGTCATAGACCAGGCCCTGTTCCTCACGGGGCACCACCGGCACCAGATCCATCCAGGCCTGGTAGAGCGACGGGCGCAGCATGTCGTTCATTGCGGCATCCACCACGGCAAAATTCTTGTGCCCGGTGGGTTTCAGGTACTCGACCCGGGTCAGCAGCACGCCGGCATTGGCCACAATCGAGCGGCCCGGCTCCACCAGCAGGGTCAGGGGCCGCCCGCCCAGCCGCTGGCGCACGGCCTGCATGTAACCGGCCGGCGTCGGGGGCTGCTCGTCACGGTAACGGACCCCCAGCCCGCCGCCCAGATCCAGGTGGCGGATCTGCAGGCCACGGGCGGCCAGCCGGTCAATCAGCCCCAGCAGCCGGTCCAGCGCATCCAGGAACGGCGCCGGGCTGGTCAGCTGCGACCCGATATGGCAGTCCACCCCGCAGATCTCAAGACCGGGCATCTCGGCGGCCATGGCATACACCGCCTCGGCCTGGTCGATGGCAATGCCAAACTTGTTTTCCTTGAGGCCGGTAGAAATATAGGGATGGGTGCCGGCATCCACATCCGGATTGACCCGCAGGGAAACCGGCGCCACCCGGCCCAGCGCAGCTGCAACATCCTGCAGCCGCTCCAGCTCGCTGACCGACTCCACATTGAAACAGCGGATGCCCACTTCCAGCGCCCGCTGCAGGTCGCTGCGGCTCTTGCCAACCCCGGAAAACACAATCCGCTCCGGTGCACCGCCGGCGGCCAGCACCCGCTCCAGCTCGCCCCGGGACACAATGTCAAACCCGGCACCCAGCCGGGCCAGCAGGTTGAGCACACCAAGGTTGGAGTTGGCCTTGACGGCAAAGCACACCAGATGCGGATGGCCGGCCAGCGCATCATCGTAGGCCCGGTAACAGGCCTCGATATGCGCCCGTGAATACACATAGGTGGGGGTGCCAAAACGTCCGGCAATGGCGGACAGGGCAACATCTTCCGCAAACAGCTGGCCGTCGCGGTAACTGAAGGCTTCCATGGGCGGTTTTCCTGATGTCTAGAATCCGAAGCGGTCTTTGGAGCGTTCCTTGGCGGTCGGGCTGTCCGGCAGATAGAGCGGGCCTTTCTGGCCGCAGCCCGCAAGACCGCCCCCCAGAACCCCCAGGGCCAGGACGGCAAGCAGCAGTCGCTTCATGGCACGAAAATCCTTGAAAAATCGAATGATCGGAGTATACCGGGCACCCGGGGGCTTGCCTATGAANNCAAGCCGGAAGGTACCGCAGGCCGGCCCCGCCCTCACGTCCGGGGAGGATACCGACCATGGCCCTGAATGACCTGCAGTTTCATGATGCCATCGACGCGCTGCAGCGCGCCCTGGAAGACCGGCTGGACGCCAGCGGTCTGGATGTGGACCTGGAAAACAGTGGCGGCGTGCTGACCATTGGCTTCAGCAACGGCAGCCAGCTGATCGTCAGCCGCCAGCCCGCACTGGCCCAGTTGTGGATAGCCGCCCGCTCGGGTGGCTATCACCTCGACTGCCGGCCGGAACAGGGCGGCTGGTACTGCAGCAGCAGCGGCGAATCCCTGGCAGCACTGCTGGCCCGGCTGGTCCGGGAGCAGGCGGGCAGCACACTGGACTTTTCCGGGCTGCCCGGCGGCGGCTCATAGCCCCTGGTGACGTCGGATCCGGCGCACCAGCAGCCACAGCAGCACCACCAGGCCCAGGCTGGCGCCCAGCCAGGCGCCCAGATGCGGATGTCCGGTAAAAAACTGGTACAGGAAATTACCGACCCAGTAGCCCAGCAGCACAATGGTGGCCGCCCACAGGCCCGTGCCCAGCAGGTTCAGCAGCAGAAAACGCCGGACCGGTACTCCGCTGGAGCCAATGATCAGCGGCCCGGCAATCCGGAAACCATAGGCAAAACGCACCCCGATCACCCAGAGATGCTCATGGCGGCGCACCATGCTGCGGGCCCGTTCGATCCGCGACTGCTGGCGGGGAAAATGCCGGAGCACTGACTCACCATAACGCCGGCCCAGCAGATACAGGGTGATATCACTCAGCGCCCCGCCCAGCCCGGTAGCCAGAATGGTCAGCCCCGGATCCAGATAGCCGTGGCGGGCGGCAATCCCGGCCAGAATGGCAATGCCATCCCCCTCCACCAGCGCCCCCAGCAGCACCGCCAGATACCCGTACTGCCCGATCCACGCATTGCCATCGACCATCACCCAGCTCCCCCGGAACCCGTCGCCGTACTGCGCGCCGGCATGATGTCGTCCACCTGCGTTTCAGGCCAGCGAAATTTCCGGGACAGCCAGCTGCCCGGCAATCCGTTATGGTTAAACCCTCTGCCCTGCAGCCAGAGTTGCCAGGAAGTCATTCATCCGGGCCAGCGTCCGGAGGGTTGGTGCGCCATCTCCAGCTGCTGCAACTGCCCGACCAGCCGGGCCAGCTGCTGGCCGGCTTCAGCCATCTGCTGGCTGTTCCGGGCCAGGCTGGCCGAGCCGGCCTGAATACGGTCCAGCGGCTGGAGCAGCGCCCCGGCCAGCGGGACCTGACTGGCGCAGCCATCAGCCAGCTGGCCGCCATCCCGGGCCAGAACGGCCAGCTGCCGGGTCAGGACCTGCAACTGGCCATCTGCCTGCTGCACGCTGTCCAGCGCCAGCTGGACCCGGTCGCTGCTGCGGGCCGTAGCCTGGACCGCCTGGGCAGCCTGCTGGTCAATCCGCGCGACCAGCGCCGCAATATCGCCTGTGGCCCGGCGGGTTCTCCGGGCCCCGTCTCCTATACACACCCCCGAGCCCACCAGAACGCAATAGCGTCCG